>JAJFGY010000193.1 GCA_021775935.1 Alphaproteobacteria bacterium | reverse complement strand
GATCTTCTGAGCAGTGAGAAAGACCGTGCAGAAAATGTAATGATCGTCGATCTCTTGCGGAATGACCTGTCTCGAGTCAGCGAAGATGGGTCTGTTAAAATCCCAGGGCTTTGCGAGCTGGAAAGCTTCGCGACGGTTCATCATCTGGTCTCAACCGTGCGCGCAAAGCTCCGCGAAGGCAAAACAAGCATTGATCTCCTGCGTGCCTGTTTTCCCGGTGGTTCAATCACTGGTGCGCCAAAAGTGCGCGCTATGGAAATCATTGCTGAACTGGAAGATGCCCCCCGCGGCCCTTACTGTGGGTCACTCGGGTTTATAGGTTTCTCCGGTGCCATGGACACGAACATCCTGATCAGGTCCATGACCTGCATCGGCGACGACATCACATTTCGCGCAGGTGGTGGCATCGTCGCAGACTCAAAACCTGCTGAGGAATTTGAGGAGACATTGGACAAGGCATTTGCTCTGGCAAAAGCTGTTCGAGGTATTCCACCGCATCATGTCGATGCAGCCCAGGTGCGCGCATGATCCTTCTCATCGACAATTATGACAGCTTCGTCCACAACCTGGCCCGCTATGTAGGCGAACTGGGATGCACTAGAACAGTGGTGCGAAACGACGAAGCAGAGATAGATGAGCTTTTGGAACAGCCGCCAAACGCAATCATTCTGTCGCCGGGCCCCTGCACACCAGCAGAGGCAGGCATCAGCACGGGGCTGGTCCGTGCAGCAGCAGCAAGACACATTCCGCTGCTCGGAGTCTGCCTTGGTCACCAGTGCATTGCAGAAGCTTTTGACGGGAAAACGGTTCGCGCGCGCGCGCCCCGTCACGGGAAGACGTCGCTGATCGGGCATGAAGCACATCTGCTCTTTCGGGGTCTGCCAAATCCATTCGCCGCCGCACGCTATCACTCGCTTGTTTCGGAGCTACCGGAGAACGGACCACTCAACGCCATCGCTCATGCAAAAGATGATGGACAGCTGATGGCATTCGCACACGAGACACTGCCCATATATGGAGTGCAATTTCACCCAGAATCGGTTCTGACCCATCATGGACACCAATTGATCGCAAACTTCTTAGCGCTCGCGGGTATTCCCCATGGAACGATCCCGCAACAGCGGGATCTCAGCGCATGACCCTGTGGCTGAATGGAGAGTTGGTTGCCGAAGAACAGGCCCGCATCGACCCGGCAGACCGTGGCTTTCTCCTAGGGGACGGCCTGTTTGAAACAATGGCTATCAGGAACGCAAAGATCGCCTTTTCAGACCTTCACTTTGATCGGCTTCTAAAGGGAGCAGATGTCCTGGGTATGGACGTACCCTTTTCGATACAAACTCTGACAGAGGCGGTTTCGTCTCTTATCGCGGCGAACAACCTCAACGAGACAAGCCGCGCTGCCGCTCGTCTTACGCTGACCCGCGGACCGGCGCCACGGGGTTTAGCCCCGGCGGCTTCCAGCACACCAACTGTGATGATCGCTTGTTTTGCGCTGCCCGTCCCAAAACCCTCAGCGTCGGCCATCCTCGCGACAGGGCGACGCAATGAATTCTCCCCGACCGCCAATGTGAAGGCTCTTCCTTATCTCGATCAAATCATGGCCCGCAGGGAGGCTGCCGAGGCCGGGGCAGATGACGCGATCATGCTCAACACGCAGGGGAAAATCGCCTGTGCAACTGCCGCCAACCTGTTCCTCTGGGACAGTGATACACTTATTACACCGCCTCTGAGCGACGGCTGCCTGGCGGGCACCACACGTCATATGGTCTTGGAGGTTGCAAAAAGCGCGGGCATTGATGCCTTTGAAGAAAGCATCTCACCATCAACACTCGCCAATGTTGAATGCGCCTTCCTGACAAATTCGCTTACTGGAATTCAGTCCCTGTCAGAAGTCGCGAATAGAAAACTCTCGCAACATCCAAAACAACAGGCTTTGTCTGACGCACTGCAGGCAGCCGAAACCAATAGCACCGGTAACTAGCAGGCCCAGCACAACGCACTTAAGCGGTCTGCACCTGGGAGGGCAAGCTAATGCGCTGTCTGAACTGTTCGAGTGCGCAAAATCAGATAGAAGGCAAATGATGTCGCAACACCAGGTGCAAGACACAGCGGAATACAGATCCATCCATATTTTACGCCCTGAGTTTGTCGCTCAAACAAGATCCACGCAATCAGGATCAACCCAGTGATGATAACATCGAGGGAATAGCCTGATGCATACGGATTGACGAAGCCCGCAGCAAAAGCGCCAACCACATCGCCGCTCGCTAAAAGTGGTGGGACCACAATGGCAAAGAAGGCCAGCGTAAACGCCAGACCAAGTATGATGGTCACCGTCTCAAACAATCTCTTACTCATCCCGCACCTATCGAAATTTGCACTTGGATAATCTCTACAAACAAAAACGGCGGGGTGTTGCCCCGCCGCTCCCGCAAGATATGTGTCCTGCTATTCGCCGACTGAAAAGTCCCGACGCGCCGTAGCAATTGTGACCGTAAACCCGGCAACAACATCCAACAGCGTGAACATGGTGATCAGGAAGAAGGTCGACGTGCCAAACTCTGGCAGGACGATGAATTCAATCAGCGCCACGATAAACACAACCAGAGACAAGCCGTGATTAAGCACACTTGATCCAGTTGTCTTTGTCGATCCGATCAACTCAAAAAACAACAGAACGAGCGCTGATGAGAGAATGATATCTGAGACGGTGACTGACCAGACCGCGCCCGACAGAAGCTGGACTTCAGCCAGGACATTGTCCATCGCAGCACCACCGCCCAAAAAGACAAGGACATTATAGGCGATAACGATGAGCGCCATGAGAGGCAGGCTAGTAAACATAATTTCCCCTTTTTACGATCAAACTGGCCTCAGTGCGGCAACGTTAGCACGCCAGGCGCCAGGACCCAGCACGATGTTCAGGTGACTGATTTTTTACGGCCAAAATGCGGCACCTAGCCAAAAGGTGTGAAAAACCAGACACCGGGCACAAAAAAAGCGCCGGAAACCGGCGCTTTCTTGGTATTTCTGCAAACAAACAGAAATCAGATATCGTCTTTAGGCTCCAGAACCTGACGGCCACGATACATGCCGCTTTTCAGATCAATATGATGCGGCCGGTGCAATTCACCCGAATCTGGGTTTTCGACGTATGTCGGACGCTTCAACGCATCCGCAGACCGCCGCATGCCACGCTTGGAGCCGCTGATTTTACTTTTTGGAACAGCCATGTCGGTCTCGCTTACTGTGCGCCCTGAAAAACACAAAGAAAATCAGGGAGTTAAACGTATAGAGGGGCCCGGTGCGAGCCCCTACCTCAAATTCAGAGCGCGTTATACCGCCTAGTATCGGCGCCGTCTATAGCGCGTCCACGTGAAGCGCAAGAATCCACTCTAAATCAGCAGAAACCCGGCAATCGCCATGCCGAAAGCCGTGAAAAAGACCGCTCCAAGACGTCTGGCAAACGCCGCGCCTGCAAAATAGCCCCCTATCGCGACTTTCACTGCGGTGTTCACCATCACAGCAATCAGGATCGCCAGTGCCGCGATTTCACTCGCCAAACCCTCGCCTGCATCAGAAAGCCGCGCAACCGACAGCGTCACAGCATCAACATCCACAAGCCCCGAGAGGGCAGCAACGGAATAGAGCCCGCCTTCACCCAGAAATTGGTTGGCAAAATGGGCGAGCGTGACGACAAGGACAAGGATCACGCCGAACTTCAGTGCCGTCCCAAAATCATCAGGCGAACCCATGTCGGCCAATATCCCATCGCTGATGTCGATATTCTTCGCACCACGCTGAAACAACAGCGCAGCCAAAACGCATGTAATTCCAGCAAGCACGAGAGGCGTCGCAAGCGCGACAGTCATCGGAGGATAGAGGGCCGCCGCAAGCAGGAGCGTCCGGCCAAAACTCATTGCTGCGCTCAGCGCAATTGCGCCCACAAAACCGGGTGCGGATGAGGGTACTTTGGCAACAAACCGCGAGGCAGACACCGTCAACGCCGTCGAGGAAGCAAGTCCGCCAAGAGCCCCCATAATCAGTGGGCCGGTTTTCGTGCCAACAATACGGATAGCAAAATAGCCCAAAAAGGAGAGGGCCGAAATCAACACGACCATCCACCAGAACTCAAACGGATTCCAAATCTCTGAGGGTCCGTACCCCTTGTTGGGCAAGAAAGGCAGAACCACAACGGAGATAAGCAAAAGCTTGATCGCTGCTTGCAACTCAAACGCCTGCAGTTGCTGCAGAGCCTTATGGATGGGTTCTTTGAGATTGAGCAGCGCCACAAGCACCACGGCGCAGACAGCGGTGAGGGTCATATCCCCGCGAACCGCAAGCACTCCCAGCAAATAGGTTATGAGGGCTGCAACCTCTGTCGTCATGCCTTTGTCTGGCACCCGTCCGTCAACAGGGCGAAGGCCTATAATGTAGGCCGCGATCACAAAGGCAAAAAAACCAACCGAAACGACGAGGGTCAACAGGTCGCTCACGATGAGACCCGCAAGACCGGCAAGCCCGCCCAGAAAGCCCATGAGTGCAAATGTGCGCACACCAGCGGCGTTGGCCCCAGCGACAGTATCGCGCTCCTGCCAACCGCGCTCGAGCCCGACAACAAGCCCGATACCAAGTGCTAAAGCCAACCGTTGGTACAAAATGCCGGGGTCTTCCCCAGGAAGCAGATCAGTCATTCAAATCAACTATTCCAGACGGCAGCCGAGGGCAGGCTGAAAGGAAGCGTGCCCCCGCACAACCCAGAAAATTGAACTCGTAACACCAGGTGCGTCTTCATCAACCCACGGTGTGGCAAGATCAAATCCCGGTGGCGCATCTTTGATACAATCCTGCACGTCACGTCCAGCCACAAAAACGCAAGAACACACCGTTTTAGCAACCGCATTGGCGACAACTGTGAGAGCATTAAGCTGTTTCTCTCCCTGCATGATACCAACGCCGATGCCGACGGCTATCACCATACCAATTAGTAGAAATCTGAGATTCACAGTTCGCTATCCGAAATTTGCAGAAACACACCCATCTTGCGCGAGCACAGATGACCGATGGGCCCCTCTTGCTCTATCATAGAGACAAGAAAAGCAACCAACCGCGATTTTGAACCTTTATGCGCCTCTTTGCATCCCTCCTTTTTCTTGTGGCTCTTTCAGGTCCTGCGCTTGCAGAACCAGACGCAGCCGGTATGCAGCATCAAACCCCTGAATTGGTGCCACTGCCAAGCCAGCCTGCGGACGTGCCGTGGCCAACAGAAGCCTGGCCGACCGGGCCAAGCTCTATTGCGCTGGCAGAAGTCCTGGACCGGGTGATTGCAGGCACAGAACCTGGAACACCTCAAAACACCCGTGCCGTTCTTGTCGTAAAGGGCGGGCAGCTCATTGGGGAGCGGTACGCATCAGGTTTTGACGCCAGTTCCCACCTGCAGTCCTGGTCAATGGCAAAAAGTGTTGTTCATGCGCTTATCGGTATTCTGATCAAAGATGGCCAGATCGATATCTATGCACCCGCCAAAGTTGCCAGGTGGAACCGCAAGGTCAACGATCCCCGCAAAGCCATCACTGTTGAAAATCTGCTCAGGATGGAAAGCGGTCTGACTTTCTCTGAAGACTATTCAGACCCCGAAAGCTCGTCCGTCCTACAGATGCTGTTTGGCAAAGGACGGTTGGACATTGCCGAATATGCAGCAGGAGGCCTTCTCTACGCCGATCCGGGCGCACAATGGCAATATTCAAGCGGCAGCACCAACATCTTGTCAGGTGTGATCCGCGATAAAATCGGAGCGGACAGCGCAGCAGAGTACCGATCCTTCATGGAAGACGGTCTCTTTCGCCGCATCGGCATCGCATCAGCCGTCCCGGAGTTTGATGCAGCAAACACCTTCATCGGATCGTCCTACCTCCACATGACAGGACGCGACTGGGCACGCTTCGGTCTTCTCTATTTGCGTGATGGCGTGTGGGAGGAGAGACGCATTCTTCCAGAACATTGGGTCGATCATGCAAGACTGCCAACGCCCCATTCTAACGGGCAATACGGCGCCCATTTCTGGTTGAATGAAATTGATCCAGACACAGGGCGCGCAGTCATCACCGACGCCATACCAACAGACACGTTTATGGCCCGAGGCTTTGGCGCTCAGGTTGTCCTGATCATTCCATCAATGGATTTGGTTGTCGTCTATCTCGGGCTCACATACGACGATCCCGCGCCTGTTGTCCAAGCGATCACCGACATTGTCGAAGCAGCAAACAGATAGAAGAAATGGGCTCAGCGTGAAGGTCGCGATTGGGGCAAGCGGTCATTTGCGCCTTTGGCAGATCGCTCTTTTTTGTCAGAACTCCCGATAGAGCCTGTAATCAGAAGATCATCCTCAGAAACACCTGCGAGCGGACCCGCCACTTGTGCTTGCTGAAAAAGGAAATCAAGGCTCTCGCGATCATAGTCGCGCAGCATCCGATCTTCAGCAGCATATGCCGCCTGTGACCCAAATCCCAGCAACAACCCAATAATCAATGCACGAGCAGTCATGCCACCATTCCAATCTAAAAGCCCCGAAAAGAGGCAAAACCTTCCGAACTAATGGCAAAGATTAGAGTCAAATCCCCACCAAATCCTTAACGCACCGCCCATGCGGCACAAAAAAGGGGCCGCACACCTATCGCGCGCGGCCCCAAGGGGAATGTTCGATACTTGAGAGAGGGAACCTACCGAACACCCAACTGACGAATGCTGCCTGGCGTGTAGCGCTCCAGATTGAGCTCAGATGCGTCATAATTGATGGGGCCTTCTTCGCTGCGAAGACCACCGGCAAGGTAACGCCCGGCATTCAAATCATAAACAACATCACCAGCGCCATTGCAGAGCGGATGGTCATAGGCGTTCGATGCCCACCGTTCCTGGACACGCCACAACTCGCCGCGACCGTCATAAAGTGTCGTCGCAGCGATTTGCCAGCCGTCTTCATCAAGCGCCATCTGGCGGCGAGAATAGACATGTCGTGTTTGTGCTTTTAGGTCTGCCTGAATTTCCCAGACACGCCGCCGCTCATAGCGCACAAGGTCCTGGTCTGGATGCCCCGGCTGAACAATCTGATCGTACTTCACGTCGGCCTGTTGGACCTTGTAATTGTTGGCCGAGATGAAGGCTTCCCGTTTGCCAAGAACTGTCCAGTCATAGCGATCCGGCGCGCCGTTATACATATCGAAACTGTCTGAGGTGGACAGACCATCAGAGTTTGTACCTGGATTGTCATAGGCAATGTTTGGTGCACGACGAACGCGGCGTGTCCCAGGGCTGTACTGCCAGGCGCGACGAGCGCCGATAGCCTGGTTCAATGTTTCATGCACAAGCAACACGCTACCAGCACTACGTGCAGGAGCGATCGTGTTGAAGATGATGTAAACAGAAACATTGTCGAGCTCTTCGGTCTTCGTCACCGCAGGGTTGGAGTAATTGATGATTGTGTCTGTTTGCACAACCAGAGGTGTGAAGGACCCATCCCGCGTCGGCGCAGCGTTCACAGTTTGAGCAGCAATCTTAAATGCGCGATAAGTCAGCGTGTGGTTCCACACAATTTCCAATGCATTGTTTGGGATTGGAAACGGTGTTGTTCGCACCGCATCAACCACGCCATTCCCATCGCCAGCTAGCTGACCCGTGACAGCGTTCACCCGTGCCTGGGCATAGGCGCTGTCTGGGTTGGCACACGAACGCCGTGTCGGATAAACATTCAATTTGTAACTAGGGTAGGTCTGGAGCATGGCGATCTGACCTGGAGTGAGGTTCGCTTCATGCTGAGCGTAATTCGTGCCATCGATTGTGAAGAGCACCTGATCGCTGGCATAGGGGTCCAGATAATGGCTGCCCGCCTGATAGCCAAGTCCTGCAGGGGGAGCCGTCAGACCACCCGTCCAGGCAGAGATTGAACCATCCGCATTCCCTGCTTTCTCAGCACCTGTTGGCGTCAGATCACGACCAAGCCGGTCGGCCACCGCTTCTGGGACCGCAGCAAGGGCTGAAACACTCACCACCGCGGCAAGAGCGCTGCCGGCCAATGCAGCCTGCGTTCCTCTCAAAAATCTTGTTTTCATTTCGAACTCCTAGGGGTTTGCCCTGTTTCCTCACAAGGATCGCCACATTCTGTTAGTAACTTGTTTTTTGCAAGTTACTATTTGGCAAGGTTACGGCAAAATCATCAGGACGGCGCTATCCACTTGCGGATCGAAAGTTGCTAGGCTGACCAGATGAGGGAATCTAACGGGGAGCCAGCGCCTGGGAGCGTTGGCAAAAAAAGCGCCGCCAGCCGAAACGAAGCCGCTGAGTGCCCCATTGCGGCGACGCTGGCCGTTCTCGGAGATCGCTGGAGCATACTTGTGCTTCGGGATTTGCTGCTGGGCCTGCGCCGATTTGATGAATTGGTAAAGTCGCTGGGCATCGCAACGAACATCCTGACCGACAGGCTCAACAAACTGTCGAATGAAGGATTGGTGACCCGTACTGCGTACCAGACCAACCCGCCACGACACGAATATGCGCCGACCGAAGCCGGACAGGAATTTCGCAAGGTCATTTTCTCGATGGCAGAGTGGGGAAAGACCTGGCGCATGGAACCCAGCGGGCGCACGCCGGTTCAGTATGTCAGCGACCGAACCGGCAACCCGGTTGAGATGAGGCTCATTGACATTAAGACCGGCGACGAGACCGCGATCGAACAAACCACAAGCGTCTTGACCGAATGGGCCGATGAACTTGCCGAATGGCGCGTTACCGCTGGCAAACGCCACCAAATGTCGGACGAAGTGGACAACACCTAGGTCCCCGCTGCACCGGCGTAGCTGAGAAGCATCTGTCTCCAGCCTCATGCCCCGGCCTTTGCTTTCTGCGGACGGTCAGCCCTCTCAGCCTCCGGGACAACCCATTGTACAAGTCCCAGGTCAATCGCCTGCCTGCTGGACAGCAACCAGTCACCAAATCCGGGCATCTGTTCGTAGATGGATATATCTGCGCCCAAATCAATCATCGCTTCAATGAGCGTAACGGTGCCCCAGATGCTCCCCATGTGATCACGATCCGGGTTCGCCGACTTTTGCACCGCATAGTGCAAAAGGAAAAGAGCATCTTCGCCGGCACTTCGCTCAACACCACCTTGATAAATCACCGTGCAAGCGCTGAAGCACTTTGCCCCTGATGCAACATGGGTGTGAGAGCCGGCATCGCGCAGCCTGTTTGCTATAGAAACAGCTGCCTCAACATCACCCCCGACACTGTTAAGCTCCACATGCGCCAGTTCCGCATCCGACAAGGCAAGAACACGTCCGGCAAGCACAGGCGTAATCATTTCATCAATAGCAAATGTGGTCTGCAGAGATCGGCGTGGAGGCGTCGCCTGGTCCATCAACGCAGAAAACAGCAAACCCCCTTCAGCAACCGGCCCGGCAAAAAAAGCAGCCGGTCGCACAGCGGGCGAAGCGGTTGGGTTTCGACTGATGATCAAAGAAATTCCTACGATGAATAACGTCAATGCAAGACCGAGCAAACCAATCAAGCGTGCATTTAAGTTCATCATTGCTTCCTCACCTTCTCTGCCCAACACACATTCGAGAACAAGTACGTGAGAAATGGGGAGAGGGTGGGAAGCTTCAACAACAAAGACCGGCGCATTCCTGCACCGGCCTGTTCTGTTTTTGGGGATCAGCTTGAAGAAGAGCTATGTGGCGATGACGCTCGCAGCATCCTGAAATGGTTCCCCGAGAGCTGATGCAACAGCTGCGTAGGTCACGTCACCGCGATGGACATTCAGTCCCGCCAACAAATGAGGGTCATCTGCGAGCGCCTGACGATAGCCCTTGTTCGCCAGTGCCAGCATAAACGGCAGTGTCGCATTGTTCAGCGCAAAGGTGGATGTCCGCGCAACAGCGCCCGGCATATTCGCGACGCAATAATGTACAACGCCATCAACAACGTAAGTGGGCTCTGCATGGGTTGTCGCCCGCGAGGTTGCAAAACATCCGCCCTGATCGATTGAAATATCAACCAGCACCGCACCGCGCTGCATCTTCGAGACCATCTCGCGGGTCACGAGCTTTGGCGCCGCCGCACCTGGCACCAGCACGGCGCCAATCACTAGATCTGCTCCCAAGACATGCTCTTCGATTGCATCGACGGTGGAAAAAATCGTGTTGAGCATTGGCCCAAATTGCATATCCAGCTCATAAAGCCGATCAAGATTGATATCGATGATTGTGACATGCGCTTCAAGCCCCATGGCCATGCGGGCAGCATTGGTTCCAGCGACCCCGCCGCCGATAACAACCACCTTTGCCGCGGGCACTCCTGGCACGCCGCCGAGCAATTGCCCCCGACCGCCCTGCTCCATTTCCAAGCAGTGCGCACCTGCTTGAATAGACATGCGCCCAGCCACCTCACTCATAGGCGCGAGCAACGGCAACCCCCCATGACGGTCCGTGACAGTTTCATAGGCGATGGCGACACAGCCCGAGGCCATCAGTGCTTTTGTCTGTTCAGGGTCAGGAGCGAGATGCAGATAAGTGAAGAGCACCTGGCCTTCACGCAGCATCGAACATTCATTCAATTGCGGCTCTTTCACCTTCACAATCATGTCCGCTGTAGCGAAGACCTCTTTGGCGTCAGCGGCAATCTCGGCACCGGCAGCAAGATAGGCGTCATCAGGAAGACCAATGGCAAGTCCAGCATTGGTCTCCACGACGACCTGATGTCCGTGATGCACAACCTCCCTGACACTCGCAGGTGTCATTCCAACACGGTATTCGTGGACCTTAATTTCTTTGGGAACCCCGATGCGCATGTGCCCTCTCCAAAATGAGGCATCCTCTTTAAGGTGCCTTTGCTTCTCGCAATCTCTGTGGAAAGTGTAGAATGCTCTCACCCTGACGCAATCCATCGCAACCCAGATGTGGTTCATTTTGTTTAATACCTTAAACGGATGGGCGCACCCCACCCATCAAACGAGATCTTCAAATCATCATGAAGTATAATGAAACGCTAAAAGATAGGCTGCATCAGCATCTAAATGCGTTCGCCCGAGAGAGCAAAGGGGAGGAAGATCTTAAACGTGCAGCGGTTGCCATCGTCGTCGCAGAAGACGCAGGTTCAGCTGCATTTCTTCTGACCAAACGCGCGGCAAAGCTGAATAGCCACGGCGGACAGTGGGCCCTGCCAGGCGGGCGCCTTGATCCAGGAGAAACCATAGAACAAGCAGCGCTCCGCGAGTTGCACGAGGAAGTGGGGATTCCATCCGCCGATGTCACTGTGCTGGGAAGACTGGATGATTATCCCACCCGGTCCGGCTATCTCATCTCGCCGGTCGTCATGTGGGCGGCCCCCACTCTGAAGCCGGTTCTCAACCCAGACGAAGTCGCCTCGCTCCATCATATTCCCCTGAACGATCTTCAGCAGGACCAAGCAGTCGAATTCTTCACCATCCCCGAAAGCAAACGCCCGGTTATCAGGCTGAACTTTCAGGACACACATATCCATGCGCCAACAGCAGCTGTCATCCATCAGTTCAATGAAGTTGCAGTCCACGGGCGATCAACCCGTGTCGCGCATCTGGAACAACCCGTGTTCGCGTGGCGTTAGTCCAAAAGGAGAAGGGTATCAGGCCGGCACGGACACATTCAGAGGCACGTTTGCCCAGGCGCGCTCATGAAAGAAGAACACCACGGTGTTTACCGCAGGCTCGATCAACGCCACACCCGTGGCAATAGCCACAGATCCCGTCAATGCATAGGTCACACCAAACCCCACGCCAAAGTGGAGCGCCGCAAAGGTGCCGGTTTTGGTCAAATCACGCAGATTGGATGGATCGCGCATGGTGGATACCTTAAGTTTCTACAATATATTAATAATAAGAACTATTATCATAAGGCAATGATTGTTTTGAGACAACCCATCAAAAAGCAGAAGCCAGCTTCTCCAGCACGCTTTGACAAAACGTTGGATGATCAACGGCAACGCTGAAGTCCCGCGACGACGATCACAGGGACGTCGGCATCTTGACCGCGGAGTCGGTCAAGACTGAGGCACCCAGCATTGCAGGCCACAAAGCGCTGCGGAGGGCCGTAAAACATTGGCACTTTCTGGACAAAGCTCACGTCCGTCCATAATGCTAAACACTTCACCTCCCTATCTTCTTGCACTTAATGTGAAAGGGATGAACACTTCTTGAGGTGAGCCGTTTGTGGCAGATGGCTTTCTACAAGTGGGGGTAGTTTTTTATCTCAATCGGAGGATCAATCGATGAAACGCAATAGAGGGATGGCCGGGCTTCTTCAGGCTCTGTCGCGCAGACAAGTGGTTCAAGGGGCGGCGGCTGTCGGATTTACGGTATCGGCCATGCCAACATTCGCGAATGCGGCGGAAGAAAAGGCGCTCAGCTTTTATAACTGGGACACATATATTGGCGAAACCACATTGGATGATTTCAAAGCCGCAACTGGCATCGAAGTCACCATGGACCTGTTCGCTGACAATGATGAGCTCTTTGCAAAACTGCGCGAAGGCAATCCAGGCTACGATGTGATCGTCCCATCAAATGACTACGTCGCCCGCATGGCGGCCGCTGGAATGCTCGAAGAACTTGATCATTCCAAGATCCCAAATATCTCACACCTCTATCCACGCTTCCTGGGAGAGAACGTCGCTTTTGACCCAGGCCGGAAATACTCTCTTCCCTATATGTGGGGAACGATTGGAATTGGTTACAGAAAATCGAAAGTAGCGACGCCACCAGATAGCTGGGCTGTGCTGTATGACTCAGATGAATATGCTGGCAAAATTTCCATCATGTCAGATTGCGGAACCATGCTGCAGATGGCACTGCGGTACTTGGGTCACTCAATAAATTCGCAGGACGATGCAGAACTTGCTGCTGCAGAGGCACTGATCACCAAACAGAAGCAGCACATCAAGACATTCCATGAAGACAATGGACAGGATCTGCTGGCATCGGGCGAAGTAGACATCGTGATGGAATGGAACGGCGACATCGCACAGCTCATGAGCGAAGACGACGACATCGCTTACGTGGTTCCAAAGGAAGGCGGCCTTGTTTGGGAAGATACATTGGCGATCCCAAAAGGGGCTCCTCACCCGGAGAATGCTCACGCATTCATCAACTATGTGTATGAGCCAGAGGTAAACACCCTCATCGCGGAATTCATCGAATACGCAACACCCAATAAGACGGCAGCGGAATCGATGGACGAGAGCTACAGCCAAAATCCAGCAATCTTCCCGCCGGAGGATGTACTGGCCAAGTCAGAGAGCTCCCTCTATCTCGGCGAAGAGCACAATGCCAAGCTCGACGAAATGTGCACCCGCATTTTTGCGGCGTAACAAGACCAAACGGGCGGGGAGCCACAAACTTCCCGCCCTCTTTCTTTCTACCGTGTAGCTGCTGGGGACGCTTTTCGCGATGGATAATTGGCGCAAATCAGCCGGGGCGTTCTGGGCGTCGTTCCTGCCGCCAACGGTCTGGCTCGTTGCATTTTTCCTCGCACCACTTTCACTCATCTGGATGTTCAGCTTTGGTGTAAAGTCTGGCATCACCGACATTGATATCACCTGGACGTTCCAACAATACGCCCGGGCTCTCGAACCTCTCTATCTTGAAATATTTGCCAAATCCCTGTGGATGGCAGCGGTCACAACTTTCATCTGCCTCATCATTGGCTTTCCTGTCGCGATCGCCATCGTCTTTGCACCCCCAAAGGCGCGCATGTGGCTTTTGCTGCTCGTCATCCTGCCCTTCTGGACAAACCTGTTGATCCGCACCTATGCGTTGATCGCAGTCCTTCGAACGCGCGGGCATGTAAACTTCACTCTGGAATGGGCATGGGAAAATGCGAACGGGCTCCTGACGTTTATCGGCCTGGGAAGTTTCAATCTGCTTGGTGACAAATTCGAGCCTTTGGCACTCCTCTACAACAACACTGCAGTTGTGGTTGGGCTTGTCTATGTTGCCCTTCCCTTCATGGTTCTGCCGCTTTATGCAGCCCTTGATCGACTGGATCGAACCTTCATCGAAGCAAGCCTCGATCTGGGCGCTGGGCACATCCGAACGTTTTGGTCAGTTGTCGTACCCTTGGCGCTTCCAGGCATCGCATCTGGCATCGTCATCACCTTCATTCCGACACTCGGGTCCTTTCTAACACCCGACCTTCTAGGCGGCACCGATAGTCAGATGATCGCCAACGTCATTGAACGTCAGTTCAAATCGGCCAACGACTGGCCATTTGGGGCCGCGCTGAGTTTCCTTCTCATGTACGTCACTTTCTTTGGATTGGCATTGCGCGCGCTCCTCACTAGACGTGAAGGCATAGGGGATCGCACATGAGCAGCCTCAGCAAGATGTTCGGTCGCAAAGACAGAGCCGAGATAGGGCCGTTGGAATATCACCGACGTATCTGGCTGCGTGTGACTGTCGCGCTCACTCTGATTTTTCTTTACATGCCCATCCTCACGCTGATGGCTTTCAGTTTCAACGACAGCAAGCGCAACATTGTCTGGCGAGGTTTCACCTTCAAGTATTACGAAAAGGCAATCAACAATTCGGAGCTTATCGAAGCATTCCTGAATTCTCTGACCATTGCATTTGTCAGCACCATCGCCAGCGTTATCTTGGGCGCGCTGACCGCCTACGTCCTCTGGCGGTTCCGCTTTCCGTTCCGTGCTGTGTACGAAGGCACGATGGCTCTTCCCGTCGTCATCCCGGAAATCTGCATGGGCGTCGCACTCATGGTCTTTTTCTTGCGAACCGGCTTCAATACAGGCGGCTGGGTATGGCCATTCAATCTCTCCGCCATCACCATTGCCCATATCGCATTCAGCTTCCCCTTTGCCGCGATCGTTATTCGCGCACGGCTGGAAAGCTTCAACACCGAACTTTCGGAGAGTGCAAAGGACTTAGGCGCAAGCGAATTTCAGGTATTCAAAGACATAATTGTCCCTCATATGAAACCGGGCCTTATTGCAGGCGCCCTGTTAGCCTTCACACTCTCTCTGGACGATTTCGTCATTACCTTCTTTACGTCTGGACCAGGAACGCTCACCTTCCCGGTCAAGATCTACTCGATGGTTCGCTTCTCCGTGACGCCTGAGGTAAATGCTGCCTCAACAGTCCTCATCGTGATCACCGTGATCATTACCGCCCTGGCGCTCAGGCTCCAGAACCGAAACAACATGATGCAAGCAGGTTGATATGCAAAGCCCCGCCCCGTCAGATGCACCCATTATCGAGATCAAAGACGTCACCAAAATCTACGGCTCTGATGTACGTGCCGTCGACAATGTGTCCCTGACCGTCGACAGGGGGGAGTTCTTCGCTTTGTTGGGACCTTCTGGCTGCGGGAAAACCACACTCCTTCGGATGCTGGCGGGCTTTGAAACACCAACCGACGGCACGGTGACGATTGACGGCGACAACATGGCCGATGTTCAGGCCAACAAGCGCCCAGTGAATATGGTGTTCCAGTCCTACGCCGTTTTCCCTCACATGACGGTGGCGCAGAACGTTGGGTATGGCCTCAAGATTGACGGCGTTGCCCGAAAAGAAATCTCCGCCCGAGTAGAAGAAGCCTTAGAGCTTGTAAAGCTGGGTGGCCTTGGTGCCCGCATGCCCGATGAGCTGTCAGGTGGCCAACGCCAGCGCGTGGCACTTGCAAGAGCGCTGATCAAACGCCCAAGCGTCCTGCTTCTCGACGAACCTCTCTCAGCCCTAGACGCCAAATTGCGCGAAGCCATGCAACTAGAACTAGTGCGTCTGCAAAAAACGGTGGGCATCACCTTTGTCATTGTGACCCATGACCAGGCAGAGGCTCTCTCCATGGCAGACCGTATTGCCGTGATGGAAGCAGGCGTTGTGCGTCAGGTGGCAAGCCCGGCAGAGCTTTATGAGCATCCCACCAGCCGATTTGTGGGTGACTTCATTGGACAGATCAACCTGTTTAACGGCAATGCATCCCCTGCCGGAGAAGGTAAAGTCAATGTCAGTGCCGCACCGCTTTCTGATCAAGTACTCGATGGAAACGTCACTGGCTCCGTGTGCCTTGCTGTCCGCCCTGAGAAAGTCAGTGTCAGCCGCGACAAACCAGCAGACAACAACCTCCTATCGATCCAAGGAACCGTCGCAGATATTGCCTATTATGGCGGTTATTCGAATCTCTATGTGGAAGTAGGCGCTGCCACGCCCATTCTTGCCGAGATCACAAATGCTGAAAGAGGCGTTGGATCAGGATATGCGCAAGGAGATACAGTCTGGGTGAGCTGGCGGTCAGAAGACACGCTCCTGTTTGCAGAATAGAAGTCGCTTTAGGGGAGCGGCATCCATGTCAGGCATCCGATGGCCCGTCTTCCTCTCCAGTGCCAGGGAGCTCGCCACTCTGGCTAATCTCCTCAACAGCACGAATGAGCCGGTCCGTTCGCATAAGGGGAATAATCTCATTCATGATTCGTATCCCCTCGGCCGCCATTTCTGCGGCTTCAGACTGACCAACCTGATCAGCAAGGTTATTGTAGAAAGAACTCACCTCTTGCTGAACCAACCAACTTAGAAACGTGCCGTAAATGCTCCAGGTCTCTGCGGTATAACCCTTCTCCTCAGAAAAGCCAGCCTCTTGTATGCCCCGCCACAGGGCGACAATGCGTGCATTGCGACTGTCGAGCCATCGCTCTCCCTCACGCTCGTCAACATTTATAAAACCAAGTGCAATCAGCTCATCAACATCTTCGACGGCAAAACCAACATCGATTGCAACTTCGGTTAGTCGCCGGGGTGCAAGTTTCTCTGGATCTCCGAGCAGGGGATAAAGCGCATTCTCTAATCCCACAAAACTTTCGATACCCGAAGCCTGTTCACCATCCTGTGCTTTAACAATCGTTTTGATTACATTGAGCGGCAGGAAACGTTCCTGCTGTAGTTTCTTGATGGATTTCAGGCGAGCGACATGCACATCGCTATACCGCGCAACATTTCGCTTTGGCCGTTCTGGCTCTGGCAACAGACCTTCGCGAATGTAGAAGCGGATTGTCTCGCGTCCAACACCGGTTGCTTGCTCAAGTTCACGCATCTTGAGACCAGACGGGTTTTTTAAATCCACTTCCATTTCCACGTTAACGCACTACCTGTTGTTTTTCTTAATGCCCATGATAGCACGCAACACGGAGAGCCAAAACACATCCCATCGACGCCAAAAACTCCTCACGAAGCTGGGTCTTCAAAATCTTCCCATTGGCATTGCGCGGCAGCGGCTCAAGCCGGATTTCGACTTTGATGGGCACTTTAAACGCCGCAAGCTGGGCGCGCACATGCCCCTGAAGCTCTTCTTCGCTCACTGAAGAACCCTCGGTAACCTGAACCACTGCGCCCACTTCCTCACCCAGAATTTTATGTGGAAGACCAATGATGGCCGCATCCATGACGTCTGGGTGCGCATAGAG
>JAJFGY010000192.1 GCA_021775935.1 Alphaproteobacteria bacterium | reverse complement strand
GTCAAATCGGATCAGACAGGTGTCGAGCTCGCTAACGTGAAAATGTCCATGAACCCGTTCGACGAGATTTCCGTCGAAGAAGCGGTTCGCCTTAAAGAAGCCGGCACGGCGACAGAAGTAATCGTCGTATCCGTTGGCCCCCAACAGGCACAGGAAACCATCCGTACAGCGCTTGCAATGGGCGCAGACCGCGGGATCCTCGTCAAAACAGGTGATGAAGTTGAGCCGCTTGGCGTTGCCAAGATCCTCAAATCCATTGTTGACGAAGAGCAACCTGGCCTCGTCATCGTTGGCAAACAGGCCATTGATGATGACAGCAACCAGACCGGTCAAATGCTTGCCGCCCTTCTGGGGTGGCCGCAGGGCACGTTCGCATCCAAAATCGAACTCGACGGCGACAAGATCAACGTCACCCGCGAAATTGATGGCGGCCTGCAGACGGTTCGCCTGAATGCCCCAGCGATCGTCACGTGTGACCTGCGTCTCAACGAGCCGCGCTACGCATCGCTTCCAAACATCATGAAAGCCAAGAAGAAGCCGATCGACGAAAAGTCGACAGCTGATCTCGGTGTGGACGTAACCCGTCGCCTTGAAGTTTTGAAAGTGACTGAGCCAGCTGAACGTCAAGCCGGTATCAAAGTTGAAACGACTGCAGAACTGGTCGCCAAGCTTAAAGAAGCAGGAGTGATCGGATGACCAATCTTGTAATCGCAGAACACACAAACGACACGCTTGCTGATGCAACCGCAAAAACGGTTACCGCGGCTACAGCCCTCGGTGGCGACGTACATGTGCTGGTTGCTGGTGCCAATTGCGGCCCCGCAGCAGAAGCAGCTGCAAAAATCGATGGCGTTGCTAAAGTCATCCAGGCTGATGACGCACAGTATGACCATGGTCTTGCAGAACCTATCGCTGCGTTGGTCGTAAGCCTCGCTGGCTCCTATGACGCAATCCTGGCCCCGGCCACGACGCGTGGCAAAAACGTGGCACCTCGCATCGCAGCTCTTTTGGACGTGATGCAAGTGTCTGAAATCACCGCTGTGATCGACGCCAACACATTTGAGCGTCCAATCTATGCGGGCAATGCAATCCAGACGGTAAAGTCTTCTGATGCAAAGAAAGTCATCACCGTTCGGACCACAACCTTTTCTGCAGCTGGCGACGGGGGCTCTGCTTCCATCGAGCAGGCGTCATCCGACAATCCTGGCCTCTCAGAATTTGTGAGCGAAGAGCTTACCAAGTCTGACCGTCCAGAGCTGACAGCAGCGAAGATCATCATTTCTGGTGGTCGCGGCATGCAGTCTGGTGACAATTTCCCGATGCTGGAAAAGATCGCCGACAAGCTGGGCGCAGGCGTTGGCGCATCACGCGCAGCTGTGGACGCAGGCTTTGTTCCCAATGACTATCAGGTCGGTCAGACCGGTAAGGTCGTGGCGCCTGAGCTTTACATCGCAGTTGGCATCTCCGGCGCGATCCAACATCTGGCGGGCATGAAGGACAGCAAAGTGATTGTTGCGATCAACAAAGACGAAGAAGCACCTATTTTCCAGGTTGCTGATTATGGTCTTGTTGCTGACCTGTTCACCGCCATTCCAGAGCTTGAAGAAGAGCTTGGAAAAATCGGTCTTTAAAGCATTTCCAGCAAAAGTTGCAGATTTTTGCGATTGGGAAATGCGGTAGAAAAAACAGGCCGATAACACTCACTTTAAGAACGGCGCTCTGGGAGACCAGCGGCGCCGTTTTTGTATCAAGCACGGTCAGGCGGACGGTTTTGATTCCGCCCGGTTAAAAAAGACACTAGGCTGAGCATCGAAAAGATTACCGGTGTTGGGATTAGGAACAGCATGACCATTCAGAAAATCGCCATCCTCGGAGCAGGGCAAATGGGCAATGGCATTGCCCATGTTTGTGCCTTGAGCGGGTACGACATTCTGCTGCACGACGTGTCCGCAGATCGGATCGATTCCGGCCTTGCCACCATCACCGGCAACATGACCCGCCAGATCTCCAGCGGACGCATCACCGAAGAACAGCGCGAAACGGCGCTGGACCACATCAGCCCTGCCGTTACGTTGGAAGAGGTTGGCACTGCGGATCTAATTATCGAGTCAGCAACCGAGAACGAGGACGTCAAACGCAAAATCTTTGAGAGCATTGCGCCCCATCTTGCCGACCATACTTACCTCGCCACCAATACATCTTCAATTTCAATCACCCGTCTGGCCGCTGCAACAGACCGTCCAGAACGCTTCATGGGGGTTCATTTTATGAACCCTGTCCCGGTCATGGAACTGGTTGAGCTGGTCCGCGGCATCGCCACGGACGACGAAACCTTTTTTGCCATGCGTGATCTTGTTGAACGCTTGGGGAAACAATCCTCAACGGCGGAAGACTTTCCCGCATTCATCGTGAACCGCATCCTGGTGCCCATGATCAATGAAGCGATCTACACGCTCTATGAAGGCGTGGGCACAGTTGAGTGCATTGATCAGGCAATGCGCCTTGGCGCCAATCACCGTATGGGTCCGTTGCAGCTTGCCGACTTTATCGGGCTTGATACCTGCCTTTCGATTATGCAGGTCCTTCATGATGGTCTTGCAGATACAAAATATCGCCCCTGCCCGCTGCTCGTAAAATATGTAGAGGCAGGGTGGCTCGGGCGCAAAACAAAGCGCGGATTCTATGATTATACCGGCGAGACACCGGTGCCGACGCGTTAAGGCGCCGCTGCCACTCAGAAAGGAAATCCGTGATGATTGAAGGCGGCTGTCTCTGTGGTTCCGTCCGCTATGAGGCTGACGCCGAGCCAATAGTGATGCGCGCCTGCTGGTGCCGCTTGTGCCAATACGTGGCGGCAGGCAATGCAACCATCAATATTGCATTCCCGACCAATGCCGTCGCCGTCACCGGTCAAATGACTGATTATGTCAGCACCGCCGATAGCGGAAACAAAATGCACCGGCGGTTTTGTCCTTCCTGTGGCACGCATTTGTTCAGTGAGGCAGAAGAGCGTCCCCATCTGATCATCGTGCGGGCGGGCACCCTGGACGATCCCAACCTTGTTACCCCGCAGAGAACAATCTGGGCCTCTCACGCACCTGCGTGGGCGCATATAGATCCCGACATCGAACGATTTGAGGGGCAACCACCCCCTGACATCTGAGAAGCGGCACTACTCGTTTCCAATGGCAGCTTTCATAAGCGCGATGGCATCGGGTGCATCCCATTCCGCGGGCCCAACAAGACGCCCGATGAGCCGCCCCTCTCTGTCCAAAAGCACCGTGGTCGGCATGCCGAAGACGCCGAGCGCCACACCGGTTCGCGCACTGGCATCATTGTAGAGCCCCAGATGTTCAATACTGTTCTCAGCGTAGAAGGCCTTGGGCAGATCAAGACCTGAGCGGTCCAGACTGACCGCCAACACCTCAAACTTATCGCTGCCCAATTCCGCTTGCAGGCGATCCAGGGCAGGCATTTCATGGCGGCAGGGACCGCACCATGTGGCCCACAAATTCACCAGAACCACTTTGCCTTTCCAATCCTCAAATGACCGAGAAATTCCCCCACCATCAACAAAACTGACGGGATCGGGCCGCTCTGGCGCGTCAAAAACCGCAAAATTGGCCATCTCCCCTATGGTGAGGGCCTGAAGCGCCCCATTTCCACTTCCGGTATTTACTCTCCCCGTCGAATTTCCCACCTCAACATTGCTTTCTGCCCAAAAAGTCACGTATATGCCCGCAATGACAAGCGCGGTGCCCAAGGCAGCGAGCATCAGGAAAACCGGACTTTGGTGACGCATGGGACTTCTCTCCTGGATCACCGCCACCCCGGACCGAGAGCCGGAGCGAGAACGATGAGCAACAAAATGTGGGGCGGCCGGTTCGGCGAGGGCCCAGATGAAATTATGGAGGAGATTAACGCCTCCATCGGGTTCGACCAGCGCTTTGC
>JAJFGY010000191.1 GCA_021775935.1 Alphaproteobacteria bacterium | reverse complement strand
TGGCGCCCACTGCGATGGGCTCATTCATTACAGCCAGCGCAATCCGCAGGCGGCTCGGGTCGCCCAGAAGCTTGAACGTTTCGGCGACGAGAATGGTTTCCTCATCACTGGGCTGATCGCGTTTTTTCATCTTTACCTCTATATATGTATATATATTCATATATAGAGGTTGCAGCCGCAAAACAAGAGCGCTATGCAGGAACCTCAAAAAAGGGCGAAAAACGGCCGAAGGAGTGGGCAATGAAACGGGTTCTGTTGGGGATTGCAGGTACTTTGTGCGTGCTGGTTTTGAGCGCAACAGCCTATTTCTTCTACTTCACGATAAATCAGGCGAAGGCGGCATTCTGGGAACCAGCCATTTCAGAGTTTGAAGAGCAGGATGCGGATGCCCCACCGCCAGAGGGTTCCATCATCTTTATCGGCAGTTCCAGCATTCGGTTCTGGAAGAGCTTGGAGGAAGATTTTGCGCCCTTGCCTGTTCTTAACAGAGGCTTTGGCGGATCAAATCTTTCACATGTCACTCATTTTGCACCGCGGGTGGTGATGCCTCATGAGCCCGCTGCGGTCATTGTCTATGCAGGTGACAATGATTTTGGCGGATGGGAGCCCAAATCGGCGGATCAGGTATTTTCAGACTTCAAAGCGATGATGGCTTTGTTTGAGGAAGAGCTTGGGCAGACGCGCATTTATTATCTGTCGATCAAGCCTTCCCGGTTGCGCTGGGAGAGCTGGCCCAAAATTGCAAAAGCGAATGCGCTAATTGCAGAATTTGCGCAGAAGAACGACCAGCTCGCATATATCGACGTTGCCAGCGGCATGATTGGTGAAGATGGGGAACCGCGCTCCGAGCTCTTTTGGTATGATGGGCTGCATCTGAGCGAGCTTGGCTATGCAGAATGGACGGCCATTCTGCGACCCATACTATTGAAAGAGTTTGGTTCCCTGTCGCAGTGACGGATCTTCCGTGCCGTCTGTGTTGTTGATTTTTCTTAGGTTTTGGAGATTTGCCATGCGTATTGGAACACCGCTTAGCCCGTCGGCGACGAAAGTCATGATGCTGGGGTCTGGCGAACTTGGAAAAGAAGTGGTGATAGAGCTGCAACGCTTCGGCGTCGAAGTGATTGCTGTTGACCGCTATCCAAATGCGCCTGCCCATCAGGTGGCCCATCGAGCTCATGTTATCGATATGACCGATGGGGCGGCGCTCAGGAAGCTTGTTGAGCAGGAACGTCCGCACATGATCGTGCCGGAGATTGAGGCTATTGCAACAGACATGCTGGCCGAGATTGAGACGGAAGGTCTCGCCGAAGTGATACCGACCGCACGTGCGACACAACTCACAATGAACCGGGAAGGCATTCGCAAGCTTGCGGCCGAAGAGCTTGGCTTGCCGACGTCTGCCTACGCCTTTGCGTCAAGTGCAGAGGAGATGCGAGCTGCGATTGAAGAGATCGGGTTTCCCTGCTTCATCAAGCCTGTCATGTCGTCTTCGGGTAAAGGTCAGAGCCTGGTGAAATCAGCAGACGAGGTGGATGCGGCCTGGGACACGGCCTTGTCTGGCGGGCGGGTGGAGCAGACCCGCGTGATTGTCGAAGGGTTGGTGGACTTCGACTATGAGATCACTTTGCTCACGGTCCGTGCTGTGGGGGCTGGCGGCAGTGTTGAAACGAGCTTTTGTGCGCCCGTCGGACATATCCAGGAGAGCGGTGACTATGTGGAAAGCTGGCAACCGCAAAAAATGAGCCCAACTGCATTGGGCCGCGCGCAGGAGATTGCTGCCAAGGTGACGGACAGTCTCGGCGGTCGCGGGCTGTTTGGTGTCGAGCTATTTGTAAAAGGGGATGAGGTCTGGTTCTCCGAAGTCAGCCCCCGGCCGCATGATACAGGGCTCGTGACCCTTGTGAGCCAACGGCAAAGTGAGTTTGTGCTGCATGCGCGCGCTATTTTGGGTCTGCCTGTGGATACAGCCAATCGGGAACCGGGTGCGTCGGCGGTGATTTATGGGGCTATGGACGAGAAGGGCATTGCTTTTGATGGTCTGGACCATGCGCTTCAGGTAACGGGGGCTGAGGTTCGGTTATTCGGGAAACCGGAGGCCTATCAGCGCCGGCGTATGGGGGTTGCACTTGCTCCTGCTGCCGACACGGACACGGCACGGGCTCTGGCAAAGGATGTTGCAGCCCGAATTTCGCCTGTAAAGCCTTGAATTTGCTTTATTACTGCAATTTCGCAGGGTGATTTTTGCGAAAATGGGGTGATACCTGTCTGAAAGCCCGCTAAATTCCACTGGCTGAAAAGGTGGTGGCTATGAACTGGGATGATCTTCGATATTTTCTGGCAGTTTCTGCGGCAGGCTCCCTGTCGGGGGCAGCTGCCCAGCTGGGAGTCAATACGACCACCGTGCTGAGGCGGGTCGCGTCGTTGGAAGAGGATCTGGATGCGCGGCTCTTTGACAGAGAGCGGACTGGCTACAAAGTGACGGCTGCTGGCGAGCGGCTGCTGCAATCCTTGGAGCCTGTCGATCAGCGTCTGTCGTCGCTCGCCCGTGATTTTGCTGCTTCCGGTGCTGGCTCTGAGGGACAGGTGCGGATGGCCGCAACCGAGATCATCGCTGCCTATGTTATCGCCCCTGCAGTTCCTGAATTTCGAGAGGCGCACCCGGCTCTTGATATGGAGCTGTTGACGGACCCGACATTGATGGGCCCCACAAAAGCGCCACGTATCATGAACCCCTTGAAAGACGTAGACGTTGCTATTCGCGCGGCGCGTCCGACACAGGGTGACATGCTGATGCGCAAAGTGGGTGAGATGGCCTACGGGCTTTATGCAACGCCAGATTACCTGGAAGGGCACGGGCGTCCGTCGGATATGGCGGGTCTCAAGGGCCATCAACTGGTTGGTTTTCCCCGGACAGAAAGCCCGCTTGGCCCCATCTGGTGGCTGTCGCGGGCCGAAAAGACCTGTGAGACAGCCCTTCGATCGTCCAGCGCGATTGTTCGCGCGGAGGCTGCGCGTGGCCATCTGGGCCTCGTTGCGCTTCCCTGCATTCTGGCAGACCCGGACCCCGCATTGGAGCGGGTCATTGGGCCAGATCAGCTGGGCTCCTTTGAGCTTTGGCTCATGGCGCGGAATGACCTTGCTCAAATGGCGCATGTGCGGGCGGTGATGGATTTTGCCGTCGATGCGATCCGGTCTGCAAAAGGCGCGCTGGCTGGCAGTTTGCGGACTGTCACAGAACATGCACCCAGCAGGTGAGTTTCTCGCAAATGCGAGGATTTGCCGGTGGGAGCATGGTTGCGCGTGCTTTGTCATCGGCTTAAAACAGGCAAAGGCCCGACAATCCGCCATGCTTAACAGAACGTTAAACAAGCGCTTCATATCGTTGTTCGGGAAGTGATTCTCTTCAACGGATCACGTTTTGAGAAAGACGAGACAGATGAGCCAGCCCCAGACCGATAAAACCTCTGATGGCGATCGCGTACTGATTTTCGATACGACGTTGCGTGATGGTGAGCAGTCGCCGGGTGCTTCGATGACACTCGAAGAGAAAATCCAGGTTGCGAGCCTCCTTGACGAGATGGGCGTTGATGTTATTGAGGCGGGGTTCCCTATTGCTTCGAACGGTGACTTTGAGTCTGTGCAGGAAGTCTCAAAGGTAGTTGAAAATGCCGTTGTGTGCGGCCTTGCACGAGCAGGCGAAAAAGACATTGATCGTGCAGGTGAAGCGCTGCGCAGTGCGAAACGCCCGCGCATCCACACGTTTATCTCAACAAGTCCGGTGCACATGAAGCACAAGCTTCAGATGGAACCAGAAGATGTTTTGGAGGCTGTGATCTCCAGCGTTACGCGTGCGCGCAACTGGACAGACAATGTTGAATGGTCGCCGGAAGATGCGACGCGCACGGAACATGACTATCTCTGTGCGTGTGTTGAAGCAGCGATCCAAGCCGGTGCAACAACCGTCAATATTCCTGACACTGTTGGATACACAGTGCCGGAGGAATATGGTGCGCTGATTGCAATGTTGAAGGCCCGTGTTCCCAACATTGACAAGGCCGTGATCTCTACGCATTGCCACAATGACCTTGGGTTGGCTGTCGCAAATTCATTGGCAGGTGTTGCTCATGGTGCGAGGCAAATTGAATGCACAATCAACGGAATCGGCGAGCGAGCGGGGAATGCGGCGCTTGAAGAAATCGTGATGGCGTTGAAAGTCCGCAGTGACGCAATGCCTTTTGATACCGGCATTAAAAGCGAATTGATCGCTCGGGCCTCCAAGCTTGTTTCATCTGTCACAGCATTCCCGGTGCAATATAATAAGGCGATTGTGGGCCAGAACGCTTTTGCTCATGAGAGCGGCATTCACCAGGATGGGATGCTGAAAAACACGCAGACCTATGAGATTATGACGCCTGAAAGTGTTGGCATCTCGAAATCATCTTTGGTGATGGGCAAACATTCCGGTCGCCACGCGTTCCGGAAAAAGCTCGAAGAGCTCGGCTATGATGTTGGGCAAAACGCCGTAGAAGATGCCTTCCGCCGCTTCAAGGATCTTGCGGACAAAAAGAAACATGTCTTTGATGATGACATTATTGCGTTGGTTGATGACGGGATGGCGAGCGGTGAGGGCACGTTGAAAGTTGTCGCCCTCAAGATTGTGTGTGGCACTGAAGGTCCCCAGGAAGCGACGCTAACTCTCGATATTTCTGGCGAGGAGAAGACTGTTGTCGCGACAGGTGATGGGCCGGTTGATGCCACCTTCAACGCCATTGGTCAGCTTTTTCCTCACAAAGCTCATCTTCAGCTCTACCAGGTTCACGCGGTGACCGAAGGCACGGATGCCCAGGCAGAAGTCAGCGTGCGGTTGGAAGAGGATGGCAAGACTGTCATTGGCCGGGGCGCGGAGACTGACACGCTGGTTGCGTCCGCCCGAGCTTATGTCAGTGCGCTCAACAAGCTCATTGTGAAACGCCGGAAGTCGGCGCCGGAGGCTCTTGCGGCCTCCTGAATTGTTCCTGGCACGCTATTTGTCAAAAAAATCAGGCACTTGGGGGCAGTTAGGCCCTAACTGCCCTTTTTATGCCGCGTTTTTGGCGCTATTAACCATTTGGCCACCATGTTTGGTGACACTTCATTTGTAATTGAGGGGCTTTGCGGCCACCCCGTGTTTTGCGGGGGCGTCGGCACAACCACAACAG
>JAJFGY010000020.1 GCA_021775935.1 Alphaproteobacteria bacterium | reverse complement strand
CAATACCTTTCAAAACCCTCTGATGTCATCCTCGGGCTTGACCCGAGGATCCATTGTGCCTCTCGACTACCCGCTTAGCTGACGATCTCATCGTAGAGGTCCCGCCACTCAGGATTGTCCTGCTCGATCAGATCAATTTTCCACTGACGCACCCAGTGTTTCAGATTCTTCTCTCGTTGAATGGCACTCTCAATACTGGATGTGGCCTCAAACCAGACCAACCGCTTCACATTGTGGGTCGTGGTGAAGCCGTCTATTACGCCTTCTCTGTGTTCATAGATGCGGCGGGCAAGATCATTTGTCACGCCGACATAGAGCGTGCCGTTCCGTTTGCTGGCCAGCATGTAGACATAGTAGACCTTGTCCATGCCTGAGCGTTTCGCTCCTGGACCCTCGGGTCAAGCCCGAGGGTGACAATTCCTAAAAGCTGTCATGCTCGTGGTCGACACGGGCATTTATTCAGCCTCAAGGCGTGGACCAGATCGGCGAGAACCAGATGCATTCCTGATCTGTCAGCGTTGGTGAAAACAACCCTTCAGTTGCCTCTCCCGCTTAGTGACCCTATCGTCAGTCTAGGGACTGCTTTGCGCTGGAACGCGAAGCAGACGAGAAGCAGTTCATTCGTATTGGGGACACGAACATGGCCACCGTCACTTTATCTGCAACATGGCTCTGGGCGGCAAGCTTGGTCTCACTTGTCGGCTTTGGCATCCACACGTTTGCCGGCCAAAGACTTGTGATGACACCGCTCATGGCAAATGAACATCTCGAACTGCAACAGAGATGGTTTCACTTCGTTGCCTGGCATGGGGTCTCTATTTCATTCGCGGCGTACACGGCGGCCTTCGCCTATGCCGCACTAACCCCTGGCGGTCTGGATGTGGCGATTTTGATGACGGTTATGAATGCGGCAATCGCGCTCATGTTCATCGGCGTCGGCATCAAAGGCGACCCGATGGTCTTCAAATTTCCAGGCATCTATCTCGCCCTGGGGACAGCGGCCCTTGGCGGTACAGGTGTGCTTCTCAGCTAAGTTAACCGCTCACGCTTCAAGGCGTGTACCAGATTGGTGAGGAGTAGGCGCGTTCCTGGATCGTTGCCGGACCTTCGGACGGCGTGGGCTGGCCAAGGGCGACAGCGTCAAGCTGTGAATGCCGAATGGTCGGGATCTGTAGAACCCGCACATAATAAAACGCCCGCTGACTTGCATCGAAATCAGGGTCCGTCCAGACGGTGGAGAACTCCGCCGCACCAATAGAGTTTTCAACAGCACCTGTTTGAATGTCGACCGTGTTCCCAACCGCAGGCAGTTTGCCGTCAGTGCCCGGCACGCGATCATCAGACCAGGCAACATCAAACACCTGCTCATGGGACGTACCGCTCGCATCGACCCAGCCTTTGATCACCTGCACCCGGTCGAGGTTTGCATCCATCGGGTCTTTGGTCGCGCGGATGAGAAGCTGAACGCCACTGTCTCCGGGCGCGGCACTCAGGTCGCCCCCCATGGGTACACCGCCCGCATAGCCGATATCGGCGAGGTCAGCGGCATCCGCCGCAGCGGTGTCATAGTTCCAGCCGCCAAAGACACGCAGGGACATGCGTGGGCCCGTGGTTGCATAAGTTTCCCGACGGGTGAAGGCTTCGAAAATGCTTTCACGGGTATTCTCTTCTGCCCAGACAGCAGCGAGCCCTTGCGCCGAATAGTTCCAGCCATCAAACGTATCGACACCTGGCTCATAGCCGTCATCAAGATCGACCGCATCTTCAGTGCGCTTGTTTTCCGGGATGGAGTCTTTGCCCATCTTGCCCCAGAAGTTGGGTTCTTCCGCAGACGCAATACTCGTATGCGCGTCTGTCGAGCCAATGACACCGAACTGATAGGGGTTCACCCCGATCTCCTGTTCGATCTCCAACCCGCGGCGGAGGCCCGAGCGCATAAAGTCGCCGACGGCAGCCTGATAGTTTGAGCCCTGCGGCTTGTTCTGCAGGTAGAAGTTGAAGGGCTCAAAGCCCGCAAACTCATCATCAGGCGACAAGGAAGGCGCGGTTTCGGAATCCCCCTTCACCTGCGTCACCTCGAGAATGGGCTCCCACTCAGCCCGCGTGCGGGCAAACTCTGCCGTGATGGGTTCGCCGTTCAACCGCGTGGCGCTGAACATGAAGCCCTTGGAGAGGTTTGAATTATGCGGGATCGCCATGAAGCGCTCGCCGGTCTCTTCTTGAAGTGCGGCGAGACCTTCCCAAAGCTGATGCGGGTAGGGCGCTTCACCAGAACCAACCGGGTCAATGCCTGCGGCCTGCTCTGCGTTCATGGTGGACATGACCACACGGTGCAGGTTCACGCCATTATTCGTCTGTGTCCATTCCCAGCCAATGATGGGGGAGAAGACGCCGGGTTCATAATGCGCGTCGGCGGCGGCGACAGACTTCGCCCACATGCTCGCGCTGATACTGGCCTCAACTTCAGGAGAAATACCCACAAGACTGGCAACAGAGATATTTTGCATGCCCCCAGAGACAACCGGGTCTGCCGTGTCGCCGGGCTCAATCACATGTGGCGCGAAGCTGCCGACGACAGCGGTAAGGTGCGCCGGTTCATCAATCTGGTCTCTGAGGCGGCCGAGCGCGAAGGTGGTGAACCAGCGCTGCCAGAACCAGGCCTCGTCCATCTCCGGGTTTTGGCGGAAGATTTCGCCAATGACACCAAGTGATTCCGCATGGTCCGCCACAACTAGAAAATCAAGCGGGCGTTGCAATTGAACCCGCGCCCGGTTGAACGGGTGCACAACCGGCTCGCCCTTGGCGAGACGATAGGCCGTGTCCGGGTCTGCGGTGCGATTGCCTGCGACGAAAGCGTCGGTGGAATAAGACGAGTGCAGGTGCGTATCGCCCCACAGCAATTGAGTGTCTGCTGCGTAAGTGGCGGTCGTGAGGCTCGTGCTCGCAAGCAGGACCCCGGTCAAAAATGTTTGGCGCATGACAACTCTCCCAGTCTTTTAATCTAGGCGCAGAGTATAGGAAAGGATGTGGCAGGTATCATGCCAAATCTTGCTTATTCCTCATAGTGGAATTGGGCGATGTATGGGAAACGCCGGGGCTGTCTATCGGCGGTAAATCGACATGACGACGCCGTTCCCAGTTGCTTCTGTCTTAGCGAGGGTCAGGCTGGCGGGCAGTGCGCCTTCTGCAAAGAGGCGTTTGCCTGACCCTGCGATCACCGGGAATGTCCAGAGCCGAAACTCGTCAATCAGGTCATGCGTGAGAAGTGTTTGGATCAACTGCCAACTACCATGCACCTGCAACAGAGGGCCATCCTGGTTCTTAAGTTCTGCGGTCTGTGCAGGCACGTCGCCCCCAAGTACCGTCGTGGCCTGCCAGGTGGGGTCAGTGAGGGTGGAGGAGGCCACATATTTAGCCGCAGCATTCATACGCGCTGCTGCCGGGTCTTCCGGGTCTACCTCCGGCCAGTGTCCGGCAAACATCTCATATGTCTTGCGGCCGAACAGCATGTCGTAGGGCTCGGCCATGGCTTCACGGCCAACCTGTTCCATCACGCCATCCCAGTAAGGTTGCGCCCAACCCCCTTGGGTGAAGCCGCCAGACGGGTCGTCGTCCGGCGAGGTCGGGCCCTGCATCACCCCATCGAGCGAAATGAAGGTCAGGATGGCGAGCTCTCGCATACGGCAGTCCTCTCTAGGGTCAGCAGATGACACTCAAATACTCAACCATATGGTTTATTAATGATCGAGCGTTAAAAGTCAACCGATAGGCTTTCTTTTTCCAGTGGTACGGGAACGCCAAGACCTATTCGAAATGCGCTGCCCATCGATGAAGGAGATCAGACAAAAGGTCAGAATTGGCCGAGTAGATCCGTTCTCGGCCCTGTTTTTTCGCTGAGAGCAAGCCGCTTTCAACCAGCGTTGCAAGATGTCTGCTGGTGGTGGGCCAGGTGCAGTCAAACCGCGCGGCGATGTCTCCGGCCTTCGCGGTGCCGCGATGGTGGATGGAAAGAAGGATCTGCCGACGCATGGGATGCGCCAGCGCCGCAAAGACATCGTCTGCGATTTTGATCTCTTTGATACCGTCGAGCTTAGCCATCGGGTTCAATCATTCAGTGCCTGGACATGGGGGAATTCCATGTTGGGCTTGTCGCCACGGCCCTCACAGAGCTGGTCCATGGGTTCCCAGACAGCCATCACGTCCGGGTGTTCGTGAGCGCGCTCTGCAGCGCCGTCCAGCCACTCGAAAATCTCAAAATAGATAGGCTGGCCATTATCCTGTTCCGCTCCCTTATAGGTGCGTGACGGCTCATCGGTAACAAGCCCAAGCCGCTGAAGGGTTGGCCAGTGTCGCGAGAGCAGGTCTTCGAACTTTTCTTCATTCCCGCTGGCGACGCGATAGTGACAGATAACCATATTTGCCATGTTTCTGCTCCATATTTAGCTATCTTGCTAATTATTCCACACATGAAAATAATTAGCAAGATAGCTAAATAATATGAGCGCTGATCATGAAGTGCGAAGGCACTTACTTCAGGGCATAGACCTTGTATGCAACGCCTCTGGCTGTGAGGCGGCCAATGCCCACCGCGACCACATGGTTGAGCCAGGCATAAGGTCCATCCATCGCCGCTTCAAACAATGGGTTTGTTCGGAAATAGTAGGTTGAGGGGTCAAGTGCCTCTGCTGCGGCCCGGTCGCCGAGCGCGCCCATCTGCTCAGGCGTCATGAAAATGCGTCCGCCGTAATAGGTATAGATATTGTGGCCGTCATCTGTGGTGAGCGCCGCACGCACATCGATCTTGATGGAACCATCAGCGCGGGCCAGGACCCAGTCACCGCCTGAAGCGGGCATGGTGCCTTTGATCCGGGGTCCTTCAAACGTGCCCCCGTCCACATGCGCGATCATGCGCATGCCATCAGGCACGCCGCCAATCATCAGATTGGGTTCGCGCAGCACTGCATCGATTTCAAATAGGAATTCTGTTTCCACACCGCTCATGTTTTGCTCCTGATGGTTGGTTTTGTAGACTGTAGGGCGGAGTACTTCCTGCTACAACCGCCGCGCAATAAGCAGCAGACCAAGCGCCCCTGCGCCGAGCGTGAAAGTGGCGAGCGCCACGGGCATCAATCCGTAGGGTGCAAGAAACGGAGCAACAATCGCAGCGCCTGCTCCCGCCAGTGCAACGCAAAGGAAGTTGAGCAGGGAAGAGGCCCGCGCACCATGTGTCGGCACAATGTCCATGGCTTTTGTGAAACCTGCCCCGCTCCGGATGCCGTGGCCTGCGTCAAAAATCGCCACCAGAAATGCCACCGCCAGCCACCCGGGTGTTTCGGCCATCCAGGCGTAAGCAAGAAGAGCGGCACCACCGACAATCTGCGCCACGGCACCTGTCAAAATAAATCCATCGGTCTTGAAGCGATGCACCAGCATGCCTGTACCATTGGCACCGGCAATATAGGCCGAAATGATAATCACCTGGGTCAAGAGGAAGGCATTTGTATCGCCGCCCAGATGCGCAGTGATGAGATAGGGCGAACTCAGCACGAATGTCAGCAATCCGGCAAAGCCCATCGCCTGACTGCCAATATAAGCCAGATATTTTGGGTGGCGCAGAAGTCGCCCATAGCCGCGCAGGACGGGCCAGAAACTCGTCTCATGGCTTTCCGGCCGATCGCGGGGAATGGTGAACCCCACCGCGGGGACCAGCAGCAGACCGACGCCAGCAATGAGCCAGAAGATTGACTGCCAGCCCCAGGCGGCAATCATTAGCGCACCTAGCGCCGGGGCAATTACCGGGATCAAGCCAAAGAGTGATGAGAAAATCGACATGGCCCGCACGCTGCGCGCTTCATCATAGAGCGAGCGAATGAGCGCAGGCGCAACTGAGTTCCCGGACGCTGCAGCACATCCCTGAAACACCCGGCCGATGATCAAAACCTCCGGCGTCGTTGCGAGCGCGCAGAGAATGGAGGCCGGGATGAAAATCGCCAACCCTCCAAGAAGCACCGCCCGGCGCGAATAGAGATCCGCCAGCGCACCAAACAAAAGCATGGAAACCGCAAAGCCAAAGGAAAAGCCTGCCAGTGTCCATTGCGCTTCAACCACAGTGGCCCCTAACTGCTCCGGCAGCAGCGGAATGGCAGGCAGGTGAAAGTCAAATGCAGAACCGCCAAGCATGGCCGTCGCAAGGACAATGGTGACGATCCATCCCGTGTGGGTCATTGCCCGCCAGCCTTCTCTTTGATGAGGGGCAACAGGGCAAAGGCACCAAAGCTCATGACAAGCATGGCAGCGCCGGCACTCCACAGCCCGCCCTCAAGGAAGGGCGCGACGGCACCGGTCCCCACAGCGGTAAGGCCCATGGAGAAAAAGATGATGAGGGCGGACGCTCTCGCCCCATAAGCTGGCACGGCATCAATGGCGCGAGAGAAACCAGCGCCCCCGCGCAGGCCCAGACCAATACAATAGGGCACACCGGTAAGCGCAAAACCCAGCCAGTGCACAGGAAAGAGCAGGGCATAGGCGAGCATCAGCGCAGCACTGCCAATCTGAATATAGTTGCCAATCCAGATCAACTGATCTGCGGTGACACGGCGCATCAAACGCCCCGTGGTGTTGGCCGCGAGCAGAAAAACGCTCACCCACATAATCTGGCTGTAGACATATTCTGTTGGGCCACCGCCCATATGAGTGACGATGAGGGTCGGCGCGGAGAAGACAACCGCGAGCAATCCGCCAAGTGAAAAACCGTGGCTCACCGCATAGCCCATGAACCTCTTGTGTTTCAGCAGAGTGAAGAAGCCCATCAGTACCGGCCAAATTGAGGTGTGATGACTTTCCGGTGTGTCATCTGGAACCACGAGGACGGCGGCAATCAGCAGCGGCACACCGGCAATCACGATCACCCAGAAGTTAGCTTCCCACCCAAATTGGGAGAAGATCCAGGCACCTAATATGGGCGCGAGCGCCGGGATAATGGCATCAACACCTCCAATGACGGAGATGGCATGCACGGCGCGCGCCTCATCAAACAGCGGCTTGATCATAGGCACAGTAAGGGCGGCTGACGCACTTGCAGAAAAGCCCTGAGCAAATCGGGCAAGGGCCAGGCTCTCCACCGTGCCAGACACGGCGCACCAGAGAGACGCCGGCACAAACACAAAAAGCGAGCCCACCAGAACCCACCGTCGGTTCCAGAGATCGCCAGCAGCCCCCACCAGAATCTGCGAGACACCAAACCCGGCGCTGAAAGTGACGAGCGTGAATTGCACAGCTTCAATGCTGGTGCCGAATACGTCCGGCAGGTAGGGAACGGACGGTAGATAGAGATCGGTTGCGGCGAGCGCCAACATGTTGGCAGCGACGATAACAATGATGATGGCGATCCGCTTGGAGGGGGAAATTTCTGAGGAGCGGGGGACATGAGACATGAGACAAAACCTGAAAACGAAAAAAGCCCGGCAAAACCGGGCTCAGACACAAAGGAAGAGGGTGTGGTTTGCTACTTCGGAGGCGCGCACGAACGCATGACGGGCTTGCATGCGCCGACAGCGGATTCGAGGGTCATATTTTGAAAACCACACATAAGAGGTCTCACAAAGTTGCTTCGTGTAAGCCGCGACTATGACGAGGGAGATTCCCCAAGTCAACCGGCCATAAGTCAACCGGCCATAAGATAGACACCGCGCCCGGACGCAAGAAGTTTTCCATCCCCGCAAAAGACTTTCGTTTCCGCCGTCGAAACTTTTGAACCCAGTTTGATGATCGTGGCCTCAGCCGTCATATCGCCCGAACCCGCGCGCCGGTGATAGTCGACGCGCAGATCGACGGTTGCAATCGCAGCGCTGCCGGTGGTCAACACAGAGTAAAGCCCCAACAGGTCGATCACCGATGCCAGGATCCCTCCATGCACTGTCGGCGGATTGGGGTTGGAAACCAGGTCTTCTTTCCAGGGCAGGGTGACACACATCCGGCCCGTATCAACATCGTCTACCCTGAGGCCAAGCCAGCGCTGAAAGGGCGAGACGTCAATGCGCTGTTGCCAGATTTCAAGTGTTGATTGATCGACTGCCATTCTTTTCCCCCTCGATTGCGACGCGAGTTTAGACGGAGGGCGGCTCTGCTGCCAATCTCTCAATCAGGGTAACAGCATTTGCAACACCATCTTCTTTGGCAATTTCATGAGCCACTGTTTCTGCATGAGAAGCAAAGGACTTGTCTTTGACGATCCCCCGCAGCGCATGGGCAAGCTTGTCGGACGTAAGTTTTTTCTGTGGGATCGGGGGAAGCCCGACTTTAAGACCCGCGACCCTGTGGCCCCAGAAAGGCTGATCGCCGAAATAGGGCACGACCAGTTGGGGGCGGCCTGCGCGAAGCGCTGCCGCTGTTGTGCCCGCACCTCCATGGTGGACAATCGCGCTCATCAGCGGAAACAGCTTGTCGTGGGGAGCTCCATCGATAGCAAACACGGTACTGGGTAGATCATCAGCGTTGAGCCCACCCCACCCGGTGGCAATGACCGCGCGGCAGTCTGCTTTGGCAACGGCTTCGATCACCAACCGGGCTTTGGCCTCCGGGTCTTTGTCCGTCATGCTGCCAAAACCGACATAGACCGGCGGGGGTCCCGCCTCCAGAAATGCTTGCAGGTCAGCAGGCGGCACCCAGCCTGATATGTCATCCAGGAACCAATAGCCGGTGACATGCGCTGTGGCTGGCCAATCAGTTGGGCGGGGCACGACATGTTCAGAAAAGGCGTGCAACACCGGAAGGGTCTGCCCCTTAATCTCGCCCGATTTTGCAAAGCGTGGCAGCGGATCAAGACCCAACACACCCGTCCGCCAGTCATTCAGCTGTTTTGAAAACATCGCCCGCTGTGCGCGAATGGCACCATAGGTCCAGCGGTTGAGCCGCCGGCCAAGCCGACCATTGCCAAGACCTGCGACAGCAAAATCACCGGTTGGCACAACAACAGGTTGCAGGGCGGTTTGAATGACTGGGATGTTTTTTGCTTCGCCAAGGTCAGTCGCGACCGGCACTTTGGGGTGATAGAGGATGAGATCCGCGCCGTCGCTTGCTTGTGTCCCGCCTTCAATAATCTCCGCAGTAATTTTGGTGCTGAGATCTTTGAAGTTGCGGATGATGGCAAACAGGCTTCCTGAGATCAGGTCACGGCCTTCCGGCGATTGCAGCAATGCCTGCAGGTCGAGACCACCTGACACATAGTCGAAGCCAAAATCGTGAACCCAGTCCGTGAAATTCTCAGGGCCACTCAACACAACATCGTGCCCGGCGGCGCGCAGGCCAAGTGCCAGCGCCACATAGGGTTGCATGTCGCCGCGTGTACCGAGCGTCAGGATCGCAATGCGCATCTCAGTCTCCCCTCAACCATAGGGAAGTCTGCCATTGACGCTGAAGAAAGCCTAGTAGCGTTTCCTGGCGAAATTAGAGCCCAAACTCACTCATCAGAACAGGACGTCCTTCCTCAATAGAACGATGGGCAGCGAGCCCCATGGCGACCGCTTTGAGGCCGTCTTGGGCGTCCACCTTTGGCGCGGTGCCGTTGCGAATTGCGTCCTGAAAGTCGAGATGTTGAAAGTAGCTGGCTCCATGATGATAGCCAGCCTTCAGTACAGCCTCATCAACCGGAACATGAATGGTCTGAACGTGCTTTGGTTGTCGGGGGGCCAGGACGACATTGCCGTCAGGGATATGACATTCGGCTTTTCCCACATGGCCAACAGCGCTCAGTTCCTCTTGATGGTGAGAGCCTTCCGCAAACATGCAGAGATCATGCATCGCTCGCACCCCATTGTCGAAGTCCACGATCACAAACGCATTGTCGAGGATGTCAGGTGTCTCACCGCCATAGGCCTCGTCCAAATGGTTCACGTCCTGCCCGCCGCTGGCATAGACACGCACCGGCTCTGCCTGAACCACATGGCGCATCATATCGAAATAGTGGCAGCTTTTTTCAACGAGCGTCCCGCCTGTGTTCCGGCTGAACCGGTTCCAGTCCCCGATCTTTTGCAAAAAGGGAAAACGATGCTCACGTATGGCAAACATTTTGAGTGTGCCCACAGTGCCACCATGCACTTCTTTCACGAAGCGTGTAACCGGCGGCATATAGCGATATTCCATGCCGACCCAGAAAACCCCTTTGTGAGACGCGGCTCGATTGGCAACTTCGCGGGCATCCTCGAGTGTCGTACAGAGGGGCTTTTCACACAGAATATGCAGATTGGTCTGCCAGATGTCCTCCAGCACGGCCGCATGGGTAAAGTTTGGGCTGGCAATCACAAGGGCATCTACCTTGTCTGACGCCAGTAGGTCCCGGTGGTCGGTGAAGACGTCCACATCGTGGGTGAGAGTAGAAGTCGCCCAGTCGCGGGACCCTTCATGGGGGTCAGAGATCGCGGTGACGACAGCATCGTCAATGATGGCAATGTTCATAATGTGCTCAATGCCCATCATGCCCGTTCCAATGATGCCGTAGCGCAGCGCAGCTGCCATGCGAAAACCTCTTTTCTCGAAACTCAAAACGTATCGTGACAGGGAAGGCAGAGTAGATAAACTCTCTCCTATGACCAACTTATCCATTACCCCAGAATTTCGTCCACTCGGCAAGAGTGGCCTTACTGTCTTTCCGATCGCCTATGGCATGTGGCGCTTTGCTGGAACCAGCCCGAAAGAGGCCCGGGCCAAAATTGACGCTGCCTTGGAGGCGGGAATAACCCTCTACGACACAGCTGACATTTATGGTGTGGATGGGGACGGCGCCTTTGGTGACGCCGAGAAGCTGTTTGGGGAGGTCCTCGCCAATGAGGCCTCCTTGCGTGACAAAATGGTGATCGCCAGCAAAGGCGGCATTGTCTTGGGCGTGCCCTATGATTCAAGCGCTGGCTATCTCACGTCAGCCTGCGATGCGTCTCTGGAACGAATGGGCATTGAGCAAATTGATCTCTACCAGATCCATCGTCCCGACATCCTGGGTCATCCAGCAGAGGTGGCGGCGGCTCTGACGAAATTGCGCGAGGCGGGCAAGATTGCCCATGTCGGCGTGTCCAACCACACGCCCGCGCAATTTGAGGCATTGCAGGCCCATTTGGACTTTCCGATTGCAACCAACCAGCCGGAAATTTCCTGCTGGGCACTCGACCCGGTCTTTGACGGAACGCTGGATCAATGCATGGAGCATGGTGTAACGCCGCTTGCCTGGTCTCCCTTGGCGGGAGGCCGGTTGGCCCTGCCAAAGAAAGAAGCGTTGAAGGAAGAAGACGGGGACTGCCTTGTGGCAACCCAGGCATTGTTGGACAGGTTGGCGGGGGAGGCGAACGTTTCGCGTGAGGCGGTGGCGCTCGCGTGGTTGCTCGCCCATCCCGCAGGCATCATTCCCATCATTGGCACGCAAAACCTGAAACGGATTGCGGCCGCCAATGATGCCTTCAAAGTCTCGCTCACCCGTCAGAGCTGGTACGCGATATTGCAGGCATCAATGGGAGAGTCACTGCCATGACAGGTCCAATGGAAGTTTCGTGGTTCTCAGCCCTTTGTGATGATGATTATGAATATTTGGGCGTACCGGAAGATCGCTTGAAAAGCTCTCTTGCTCATTGCGGGGAGATTACACAAACCGCTGAGAAGGGCGGGTTCGATAACATCCTCCTGCCCAGTGGCTATGCGCTCGGCATGGACTCGGTCGCCTTTGCAGGTGCCCTGGCAGCGCTCACGAACAAGATCAAACTCCTGCTCGCCATCCGGTGTGGCGAGATGTGGCCCCCTCAGCTCGCACGACAGATTGCAACTCTTGATCAGATGTTGGGTGGGCGGCTGACCATCAACATTATTTCGAGTGATATGCCTGGACAGGTATTGGCCTCGCCAGAGCGCTATGGCCGGACCCTGGAAGTCATGCAACTTCTCAAAACCTTGCTGGATGGACAGGCGGTCAACCATCTGGGCGATCACTATCAACTGGAACTCGACCCGCCGCGCATGGGGACTGTATCGGGAAAATGCCCGCCTTTCTATTTTGGTGGCCTGTCACCCGCCGCGCGAGACGTTGCCGCAAAAGCTGCCGATGTCTTTCTGATGTGGCCCGATGAAGAAGCCAACGTGACCGCCATTCTGGATGATATGAAAACCCGCGCGGCCGACGCCGGACGTACCTTGAGATATGGCTACCGGGTTCACGTGATTGTTCGTGAAACGGAAACAGAAGCACTCGACTACACCCGCACACTGATGAGCAAACTGGATGATGCGGAAGGCGAGGCCATTCGCAAGAAATCACTTGATGCAACCTCAGAAGGTGTGCGTCGTCAGGCAGAGATGCGAGACCGGGCGGACAATGATGGATTTGCCGAAGACAACCTCTGGACAGGGATCGGGCGCGCGCGCTCTGGTTGCGGGGCTGCCATTGTGGGTGACCCCGATCAGGTGCTTGCCAAGCTCAAGCGCTATCAGGCCATGGGGCTAGATGCGTTCATTCTCTCGGGCTATCCCCACGCGGCAGAATGTGACCTCTTTGCGCGCTACGTGTTACCGAAACTGGACCATCAACCATTAGAGTTCGCCTCATGATGAAAAGCCGCATCCTGCTCATCACCATCGGATTTCTGTTGAGTGCCTCTCCGGCATTGGCCACCTGGTCCATCGTCGCGGTAGATCCGGAAACACGCGAAGTAGGCATCGCGGCGGCGAGCTGTTCCACCGGCGTCCGCCTGATCGCAGGCCTAGTTCCGGGCAAAGGCGCCGTTGCTTCGCAAGCTGCAACCAGCTTTCTGGGGCGGGACGTTGCGATGAAAATGATTGATAAGGGTGATCGCGCAGACATCATTGTGCGCAAGCTGGCTGATGAAGATCTGTACGCAAGCCCTATCCGCATGGGGTTGCAATGGTTGCAATATGGTCTGGTGACACTCAATCCTTCGCCCAAGGCGGGCACGGTGACGGGCTATTCGGTGCCCAATGATTGGGGGGCTGTGCATGGTGATGACTATTCAGTGCAGGGCAACACGCTGCGCACAGGTGTGGTGAATGCAATGGCGACCGCCTGGCAGTTGGACACGATTGGTGCCTGTCGCAAACCTCTGGCCGAGCGCTTGCTTCGGGCTCTAGAAGCCGGGCGAGACGCGGGAGGGGATAATCGCTGTCCTGAGGACGCGTCCTCGCTGGCTGCGTTCTTGTTTGTCGCAAAGCCAGATGATGTGCCAGAAAAACCATCTCTCATGCTGGAAGCGCCCAGACATTTTTCTGGGCTGGAAATGACCTGGCAGATCCCTGCGGGTTTCACACCAGACCCAGACCTGCCAGAACCTGTAGCGCACCTGCGTGAGATGTACGATGCCGAGGCATCCGTTCCATCCTGCGCCGAGTAGAGGGGCAGGGGTGATGAATAGAAAAGACAGATCTTCGGTATTGCCGGGATCGCCACAGTCCGGTTCACCTTCCTTCCTGCTTGGATTTGAAGACGAGGCTCTGCTGCGGCGTGATGAGTTGCGCCCTGTTCGGTTGCAATTAGAAGTGTTGAAGCCTGACCTTATTCTTGCAGAACATCAGGTGCGCTCCACCATCGTCGTGTTTGGCTCAGCGCGTGTGACTGAGCCAGATGCTGCAGAGGCTGCACATGTTGCCGCTAGAAAACAGGTGGATGAAGCACCCGATGACAAATCGCGTGCGAAAGCACTGAAACGGGCGGAACGCATTCGAGAGCATTGTCGCTATTACGCTGAGGCTCGGGAGTTTGCGCGGATGGTGTCAGAGGAAGCGCAAACAAACACCCACCTAGATTATGTTATCGCAACCGGTGGCGGCCCAGGGATTATGGAAGCTGCAAACAGAGGAGCCGCTGACGCGGGCGCCGTCTCTGTCGGGTTCAATATTTCCCTGCCACATGAGCAAAATCCGAACCCCTTCATCTCACCGGAATTCTGTTTCCAGTTTCATTATTTTGCGCTGCGCAAGATGCATTTTCTTATGCGCGCGAAAGCCCTCGTGATCTTCCCCGGCGGGTTTGGTACTCTGGATGAGTTGTTCGAGACTCTTACTCTGATCCAGACCGGCAAGATCGATCCCATGCCTGTGCTGCTGTTTGGAGAAACCTATTGGCGCCGCATCGTAAACTTCGAGGCAATGGTTGAGGAAGGTATGATCGCGGAGGAGGATCTGCAAATCTTCACCTATGTCGAAAGCGCTGAGAGTGCCTGGGAACATATCAATGCTTTCTATGGTGATGGTGACGAAATGCCACCGCTTATGCGTTCATCACCCCTTTAATCCCCTCCATTCAAAACGCCTTAGCAAAGTCGACCAATCGGGCCCGGAGCCACGTGAGGCCTGGGTCATCATTCCTTGAGCTGTGCCAGCTTTGATAGAAGGGTGAGCTTGGAAGATCTAGCGGTACGGGCTTGATGGCGAGCGGCAGAAACTTGGCGAACCGTTCCGCCATGCGTCGTGGCACTGTGGCGACATGATGTGTCTCAGCAACAGTGAACGCCATGGGGACAATGCGGGTCAGTTCGACTGCAAAGTGCCGGTGAATGCCCAGTGTGCGCACATAACGATCAAAATCATGGACATATGTGTATCCGGGATCGAGGCGAACATGGCTTGCGTTTCGATAATCATCAAGTGTCACTCGCTTCTTGGTTGCAAGGGCGTGCGTGGCGCTCATGATCCAGACAATCGTGTCGTCAAACAATGTTTGGGAGCTGAACCCTGGACCGTCGAGCGGGGCGGCATCCCAGACCAGATCAACACTATTGTCTTTCAGCTCTTTGGTGAGAGTGGCCCCCGCTGAAGACTGAAGCGAAAAACTGATGCTGGGCGCTTCGCTTTGCAATGCTGCAAGGACCTGCGGGAAAAACAGCACTTCACAATAATCGCCAATCGCGAGTGTGAAGGAACGGTCACTGGTCGCAGGATCAAAAACTGCTTTCTCCGACAGGCTGGTTTGCACCAAATTCAATGCCCGGCGGATGGGACCGGCCAGCGAGGTTGCGCGCGGTGTTGGCATCATGCCCCGGCCCGTGCGTACGAAAAGTGGATCGCCGGTCATGTCTCGGAGGCGTGACAATGCATTGGACATGGCGGGTTGCGTCAAGCCGACACGTTCAGCAGCGCGGGTCATATGCCGTTCCAGCATGATCGCATCAAAAATAGTCAGTAGATTGAGATCAATTGACCGAAGGTTCATGAGCCATATTCTCCAAGATCATATTATTCGCTAAATCAATAATACATTATCACCAATTTAAATTGGGAAATATGATGCGTGCGGCTTAGGCTTTCAGCGTTCTGGAGGAGGACGCTGATGAAATACGACCTTATTCACGTGACGCCGCTTAACCCGGTTATTGGGGCAGAGATTCACGGTGTAGATCTGTCGAAGCCTGTGGGCGCGGCGACCTTCAAAGAAATCGAGGCAGCCCTTCATCAGCATTTGGTGATCTTCTTCCGCGACCAAGATCTCGGGCCTGATGCGCATATGGCATTTGCGGCCCAGTTTGGGGAGCTTGAACCGCCACACCCGCTCTTTCCCAAAATTGAAAGCCACCCGCAGATTTCTGTTTTGGAAAATGATGAGGCGCGTAAGCCAGAGACAAACTATTGGCACACAGATGTCACATGGCGTGAAACACCCCCCATGGGGTCGGTGCTCTATGGCGCAGACATTCCTGAAAGCGGCGGCGACACCCTTTGGGCCAACATGTATGCGGCCTATGACCTGGTACCAGATGATCTTAAAGCAAAGCTTGAAGGCATGCGGGCGATCCACTCAATCGAAGTGTTTGATGTCTCTGACAATTACGACAATGCAAAAGACAAAGACGCATTTGCAGAGATCCTGAAAAAGTTCCCGCCTGCCTCACACCCCATTGTCCGCACACATCCGGTGACCGGGCGCAAAGCGTTATTCGTGAACGCCACCTTCACACAATACATTGAAGACATGGAGCAGTCAGAAAGCGACGCAGTGTTACAATCGCTCTACGACATTGTGAAACTGCCGGAGGTTCAGGTTCGCTTTAACTGGACCAAGGGTGCCGTCGCCGTTTGGGACAATCGTGCGACACAGCACTACGCCGTCGCGGATTACTGGCCACAATATCGACGCATGCACCGCATCACCGTTAATGGTGACAAGCCGGTTTAGATCAGGTCTCAGGCACCCGGATCGAGCACGGCACCTGTTGCCGGATCAAGGCTGATCGTAGCGATGCCCGCCTGTTTCCAGGCAGCGATGCCACCCGCCAGATGTTTGGTTTCGCCACCCAGAAGATCAGCAGCTTTATCCGCTGCCATGGCGGACCGTTTTCCCGATCCACATTGGAAGACCACTTTTGCTGGATCATCGAGCGGCAAAAAAGCGGGGTCAAATGTCGACAGCGGCATATTGAGGGCGCCGTGAATGCGCTCAACGGCAAACTCCCGCGGTTCGCGCACATCAATCAGCAAGGCTTTATGCTCAACGAGCAGAGCATGAACTTCTTCAGGGCTTAGGTCACTCAACATCATCGTCTCCCAGCGTAGGTGCCAAAATGGGCTTGTATTTATATTCGTATTTGTTAAATTAGTAATCATGAATATAGATGTAAAGCCCCACCAGGCAGAAAAAGCCGCCGCATTGCTGGCATCTATGAGCAACCCGCATCGGTTGCGCGTTCTCTGCGAGCTGCACGGGGGTGAACTGACGGTTGGGGAATTGCAGGACCGCATTGGCATCAGCCAATCCAACCTGTCCCAGCAGCTCGCCAAACTAAGAGATGCACGACTGGTGACGACGCGCAGGCAGCGCCAAAAGATATTTTATGCGCTCGCCAGCGACGATGTTGTTCAGGTTATCCACGTGCTGCATGATTTGTTCTGCAGAGACCCTGACTAAAAAGTCTCCGCTCCCAAAAAAAGTCACTGACTTATCCCCGCCCTTAAAGAGCGGACCTATCCTTATGCCCGATTAAGACCTTCGTTCGTAAACGGAGGAGTTCGAGCCCATAAGGAGACGACAGATGGATTGGAAGCAGGTCGTGCAAACGGTGGCGCCGGGCCTGGCAACAGCGCTTGGGGGCCCGATGGCGGGTGTGGCCGTGCGGGGTATTGCCTCTGCTCTGCTGGGTGCGCCTGATGCAACCGAGGCCGAGGTGGAGGCTGCCATTCGCTCTGCCTCGCCAGAAGACTTTCGAAAGCTCAAGCAAGCTGAGCTTAAATTCCAGACAGATATGAAATCGCTGGAGATTGATCTCGCGGCCTTACATGCCTCGGATCGTAACAGTGCTCGGGCCCGGCAAACCAAGACCCGTGATCAGATGCCAGCCTTCATTGCGTTTGCGGCTCTCAGCGGTTTCTTCGGCATTTTGACGGCCATGATCTTTGTCAGCCTTCCACCAGCATCGCAGGCCCCGCTCAACGTTATGTTGGGGGCATTGGGGTCTCTCGTGGTCGCCATCGGCAATTACTATTTCGGGTCGTCGGCGGGCTCGTCAGCAAAGAACCAGCTGATCGAGAACCTGATCTCGTCCCGCCCCCATGTTCCAACAAGCAGATAGGAGACAAAAGATGGATCAATTCAGCGCGCATGCAACAAGCCTAGAGAGCCCGGCAGCAGGAGCTTCGGCCATCGTCCCGTCCGACAGTGCGGATCTACCCCATGTCACCCGGGCGATTTACGTCGGAGGTGGCGGGGACCTCGCAGTCACCATGAAGGAGGGCGGCAATGTAACCTTCAAAAACATGATCGGGGGAACCGTGATTGCAATCAGAGCGTCCCGCGTTCTCGTGGCAGGTACCACGGCGACCAATCTCGTGGGGATGTATTGATGATTGGCGCCTCGCTCTCCCTGTCTGCGGCACCTGGCGTATTGCAGGCATCTCCCTTGGCACATGTTCCCGGTGCAGAGATCTATGCACGCTTTGACGACAAATATGGTCCAGGCGGTATCTCCTATTCGCAAGGAACATTCGCGTCGGCGACCGCTATCATCGAAAATTCCCCGAGCGGACAGTCGTCAGCGACAGGGCTGCTGGTGGAAGCGGCAGCAACAAACCTGCTCGCATCCTCACGCTGCGACGAACATGTGGGTGGTCGCGGAACAACGCCACCGAACGTGGAGCATCAGATTGTCTTTGATGGTGTCTCCTGCTCCAGAGCGACCTTCACGCCCGGCAATCAAACTTTGTTTGGAGGATCTCGTATTGCCCAAGACGGAGCGGAACATGACACCCATTTTGGGGTGGGCGAGCACACCTATTCCCTCTTTATCGGTCTCAGCCGGGAGCTGACGGGAAGTGAGGTGCTGAGATATTATTGGACGGGCTCAGATGCGACACCGCTGATTAATATTTCTGCGGCGAACTCAAGTCTGTTCGTGGGGAAACTGGTGCGGCTGTCAGTCACCAGTACACACGTGGCGTCTGGAGCGATTTATCCTGTTGTCTATCTTTTCGCGCCGCTCATAACAGACGTGGATGTGTTTGTAGCAAAGGGTCAGGCTGAGGTGGGAACCGCCACAACCTCCTGGATAGAGACCGCTGCCGCCCCGGTCACCCGGCCCGCTGCCTCCCCCATAGTGGTGCAGGGGCCTGGCCCCACGCTCTTCCCCGGTGCCGGCAATATGGATGAACTGACCTTTGCGCTGGAGTGGGTGGGCGTGCCGACCGGAACGGGAACGGCGCGGACGCTCCTGAATGTTCAGACGCAGGCGGATTACGGCGCGAGCGATAACAACCGGGCCACGCTCTTCTATCAGACAGATGGGTCCCTCAGTCTCGGCGTCGCCGACACGACGTGGCAGGGGGAGATCAATGCAGGCGCCTCTTTTGATGACGGGGGTTGTCACAGAGCCATTGTCTATCTGAATAGGATGACCGGCGACATGGGCCTGTCGGTTGATGGAGGAGCGTTTCTCACAGACAACAAAGCAGGCAGCATGCCCATAAGCTTTGATGTGGTTGCCATTGGCCACAAGAAATCTGGAGTAGGTGCGGCCGACCATTCACGTGGCAACCATCTGGAAATCGCGGCCGCTGGTGGCGACCATCGGGTAGCGTGGGCGCCCGGGCAGGGCCAATGATGTTAATCTTTGAAAAATGGTGCTGCCGGAGTGAATTGAACACTCGGCCTCTCCCTTACCAAGGGAGTGCTCTACCCCTGAGCTACGGCAGCATCTTGGTCGGTGGCCTGTCAGTAGCAAAGCCCCGAAATCGCGGGGAAAGTGCCACAGCGTCCCCCGTCACGCAAGCGCTCAAACGCAGACCACAAAAGCACCGCGCCGCGCCCGAAAACAGACCCATACCCGCAGTTGACGGGGCGCTGGACCCCGTGTCACATGAAGCAGTCAAATAGCAGCCCCGACCTTAAATCCCCGTAAACGTGGGGGATCGGGAGATGTCACAAGACCGAAAGTGTCCAAATGACCGGGGAAACCAAGTGACTGAGGAAAGTAAGTGACTGAGGAAAGTAAGTGACCGAGGAAACCAAGGCCCGGACGCCTGAGGACAAAGAGGCGACCCCTTCGGCGAGTGGCAAAGCCGCGCCCGCCAAAAAGGGACCTGCCGTCGAATCGCGGGAGGAGCGGCTGGCCTCAGCACTCCGCGCCAATCTCAAGCGTCGCAAAAGCCAAAGCCGGGGCAGAAAAACGGGAACCCCAAGCGACGGGTCCCGCAGCTCCTGATCTCAGCCCTAACCATGCTTAACCAAGCAACCAATTCAGCCTTCCCTTTGCCGCAATCATGAGAGAGGCTCCGCCTCCCAATTCGGCGCCATCCCAGGCACTTTTGTTCAGCGCAAGACGAGACTTTCATGGATAGACTTCACATTAAGGGCGGCAAACCGCTCGCCGGCACCATCCCCATCTCAGGCGCGAAAAACGCAGCCTTGCCGCTCATGACTGCCGCGCTGCTAAGCGATGAGGACGTGTGCTTTGAAAATGTGCCGCAGCTGACAGACGTGCGCACGCTCATCCGCCTGCTCACCGAGCTTGGGTGCGAAGCTGAGCTTGGCAACGGAAGCGAAGAGACTTTCGGCAAGAGCTTGAGGCTGAACGCCGCCAACATCACCTCAACCACAGCGCCCTATGAGCTGGTGAGCCAGATGCGGGCGAGCTTCTGGGTCTTAGGACCTCTGCTTGGCCGGTTTGGGGAGGCGAAAGTCTCGCTGCCAGGCGGCTGTGCCATTGGCGCACGACCAGTCGACATCTACATAAAAGGTCTTGAGGCGATGGGTGCCGAGATCGAGATCGTCGATGGCTATGTTCATGCAACGACCAAAGGCGGCCTTAAAGGCGCAAACTTCCGCTCTTCCCTTGTATCTGTGGGCGCGTCCCACACGCTCATGATGGCGGCCACTCTGGCAGAGGGGGAGACGGTGCTCGAAAATGCAGCCCGGGAACCAGAGGTCGGCGACTTGGCAGCCTGTCTTAATTCTATGGGCGCAAAGATCGAAGGCGCAGGGACGGAGACGATCCGCATACAAGGGGTCGCCAAACTGAAAGGCACGACACATCCGGTGCTGGCAGACAGGATTGAAGCGGGCACATTTGCGATTGTGGCCGCCATGATGGGCGGCCCGATCAAGCTCACAGGTCTGGTGCCCGAAACCATAGACGCTGCTCTGTCCGCCCTGCGCGCGGCGGGCGCGGAGATTGAGGTCGGCAAAGACTGGGTCACCATCAGACGGGAAGGCGCGCGTCTGCGCCCGGTCAATGTGGTGACAGAAGTCTACCCTGGCTTCCCGACAGATCTGCAGGCCCAGTTCATGAGCCTCATGACGCTCGCAGATGGTCCCTCAGAGATTGTTGAGCGCATTTTCGAAAACCGGTTCATGCATGTGCAGGAGCTGGCGCGCTTTGGAGCCGATATCTCTTTGCATGGCGACATGGCTCTGGTCCACGGGGTCGAGCGACTGACAGCAGCCCCAGTAATGGCGAGCGATCTCAGAGCCTCTGCGGCGCTGATCATCGCCGCCCTGGCAGCCGAGGGGGAGACTGTTGTGAACCGGGTGTATCACCTCGACCGAGGCTTTGAACGGATTGAGGAAAAGCTCAGGGCGTGTGGTGCGGAGATCTGGCGCGAAAAAGCTTAAGCTCTCACCTCCCGTGCTTTGGGGTGCCATTTCAGGCGAATTCGGTGTAAGAACCGCACAAGATCCCAATCAGACACCATCTAAATTCCGAATTGGCATGCCTCTATGAGCGATCTGAAACTGAAAGCGGAAGACGCTGAAGACCTGCAGGTGATTGCCGCCTATTTGCAGGATGCGGTGGTGCTCGTGAAGGATATTGCTTATCTGCCGGGCACCCGCCGCCTGGCCATGGTGGCAAATCGCTTCTGTTGGGAAGATGAGATGGGCGCAATACCCGCTGGCAAGACCCACCGGCGCGCCCGCGCGGGGCTCCATTTCGACAATGTCGAGAAGGTACGTTCTCGCAACATTGACCAGCACCGTCATGAGGGTGTGCTGAACCTGCTGACAATCGCCTTTGAAGAGGGCGACGCGCCATCAGGTACGCTGGTGCTCACATTTTCTGGAGACGGCGAAATTCGTATTGATGTGGAGGCGCTGGACGCCCATCTGGCAGATATGGGCGGGACCTGGGAAACGCCCAACCTGCCGTCTCATGATCCCGACACAGACTCTGAAAGCTAATGCCATGACGTATCGGTTGAATACGACAGATGCCGATTTTGAAACGTCCTTCCGGGAGTTTTTGACCTCGAAGCGGGAAGTCTCCGAAGATGTGAACGCGACGGTGGCTGCGATCATCAGTGATGTGCGCACGCGCGGTGATGCAGCCGTGATTGAACTCACCTCCAAATTTGACCGCCAGGAGCTGACGCCAGCGACGCTGCAGGTCACGCAATCCGAAGTCGATGCAGCGATGGCGGCGTGCGACCCGGAGACGCTTGAGGCATTGAAGCTCGCTGCCGCGCGGATCGAAGCTTTCCACAAGGGCCAATTGCCGCAAGACCGCCGCTACACTGATGAGGCGGGCGTTGAGCTCGGTGAAAAATGGACCTCTGTCGGCGCTGTCGGTCTCTATGTACCCGGCGGTACCGCAGCCTATCCAAGTTCTGTCTTGATGAACGCGGTGCCTGCCAAAGTTGCAGGAGTTGAGCGCATCGTCATCACGGTGCCAACCCCAGACGGTGTGATGAACCCGCTGGTACTGGCGGCAGCCAAGATCGCAGGTGTGACTGAGATTTACCGCATTGGCGGGGCGCAGGCAGTGGCAGCTCTTGCGTACGGGACAGAAACGATCGCGGCCGTCGATAAGATCGTCGGACCGGGAAATGCCTATGTAGCAGCGGCGAAACGCCAGGTCTTTGGCACGGTCGGTATCGATATGATCGCGGGCCCATCAGAAATTCTTGTGCTTGCCGATGGGGAGAATGATCCAGACTGGATTGCAGCCGACCTTCTGAGCCAGGCTGAGCATGATGCGGTCGCCCAGAGTATTCTGGTCACCGACGATGCGGGCTTCGCCAAGCGCGTGGTTGAAGCCGTTGAGGCGCAGCTCGCCATGCTGGACCGAGGCGATATGGCACGGGCCAGTTGGGAAGAGTTCGGCGCTGTGATCTTAACGCAGAGCCTGGATGCTGCCGTTCCTCTGGTCGACCGGATCGCAGCAGAACATCTCGAAATCGCTGTGGCAGACCCGGAGCCGCTGGCCAAGAAAATCAGAAACGCGGGCGCCATGTTCCTTGGGCGCTACACGCCAGAGGCCATAGGCGACTATGTGGCGGGCACAAATCATGTGCTGCCAACAGCCCGCTCGGCCCGATTCTCTTCCGGTCTCTCCGTTGATGACTTTGTGAAGCGGACATCCATTGTGAAATGCACCCCCGATGCTCTGGCGGCGATTGGCCCGGCAGCGGTAAAACTCTCGACAGCAGAAGGGCTTGATGCCCACGGGCGGTCGGTTTCCATCCGTCTTAATCGGTGATCTTAACCTTGATAAAGCCGGGCTCGCTTCCTGTCCGGATTTAGGCTTAAAGTAGGCTCATGGCACACGGATCAGACAGGCAAGGAGCGGCGCAGGTGGCTCATTCGGACGATACGCCCGGCTCTGCCGGAGGTGATCCTTTCCGCCTGATTGACATCACATTGGATGAGACAACCGTGGTGCGCCGCTCGCCAGACATTGAGCATGAGCGCAAGGTTGCCATCTATGACCTGCTCGAAGAAAACTCGTTTCGCCCGGAAGGGTCAGACGGCGGACCTTATCGGCTCCATCTGTCTGTCCAGGAAAACCGCCTGGTCTTTGATATCCGGATCATCGAAGAAGAGCATGGCAAGGTCATGCTGTCGCTGGCCCCGTTCCGTAAAATCGTGAAAGACTATTTCCTGATTTGCGAAAGCTATTACGACGCCATCAAAACCGCAGCACCTGCCCAGATCGAGGCCATCGATATGGGACGCAGAGGCCTGCACAATGAAGGCTCGGAATTGTTGAAGGCACGCCTTGATGGAAAAATTGCCGTTGATTTTGACACCGCGCGCAGGCTCTTCACGCTCATCTGCGTTCTCCACATTAAGGGTTGATCCATGGGCGCGGCCAGAAACCCCCGGCATCAGACGCGCCCGGGCGCGGTGCTTTTTGCCTGCTCGTTAAATTCTGTGCGCTCCCCCATGGCCGAAGCCCTGACCAAACATCTTTTGGGCACCTCCATCTTTGTCGACAGTGCAGGTGTGGAATGCACGGGGCTTGACCCATTCGTGCTCGAAGTCGTGGGTGAGGTGGGCTATGAGCGTAAAGAGCATCACTCAAAGACCCTCGATGATCTGCAGGACCACTCCTTTGATCTGATTGTTGCGCTGACGCCGGAAGCACGAGACAAGGCAGAAGAAGTGGTGGCCGGCGAAGCCGTCGCAGTGGAGTATTGGCCGGTCGAAGATCCGACCCTGGCAGGGGGCGCGAGGGAACAGCGTCTAGACGCCTATCGCAGACTTCGCGATGATCTGATCGCCCGGATAAAAGAGCGATTTGGCTCGAATGTCGCCGAAGCGAGCTGAGCGGGGCCGCCAAGCCCCTAAAAATCTCGAAAAACACTCTATATCTGCCGCAAATGACGCTCGGGTCTTGATTTCCGCAGCACTCTTGCGCATTCTCCGGCCAAATTAACAAAGGGCGATTATGGCCAAGGAAGAACTTCTCGAATTCCCAGGGACAGTAGTAGAACTGCTTCCCAACGCGACGTTTCGGGTGCAGCTCGAAAACGATCACGAGATCATCGCGCATACAGCAGGCAAGATGCGGAAGAACCGCATTCGTGTGCTCGCGGGCGACAAGGTGCTGGTGGAAATGACCCCCTATGATCTCACCAAAGGCCGCATCACTTACCGCTACAAATAATGTAGTGGGTAGGTCTGATCGCCTCTCATGACAAAACCAGACGCACCCTCTGAACGCCCACATCTAGTGTTAGCGAGCGCGAGCCCGCGCCGTCTGGAGCTGCTGGCACAGATCGGGATCGTGCCGGACGTGGTTGCACCCGCAGATCTGGACGAAACGCCAGGCGTGGACGAAGCGCCCCGTGTCTATGCCGAACGGATGGCGGCAGAAAAAGCCCTGGCGGTTGCAACTGCGCAAGAGGGCGCATTTGTGCTGGCGGCAGATACAGTTGTTGCCTGTGGTCGCAGAATTTTGCCAAAGGCTGAGAGTGTTGACGAAGCGCGCACGTGCCTTCAGCTTCTTTCCGGGCGGGCGCACCGCGTTTACACCGGCATTTCTCTTATTGCCGGTGGCAGGCAGATCACCAAATCGGTCATGACCCGCGTTCAGGTGGCGCGTCTGAGTGACCCAGACCTCGCTGCCTATTTGAACTCAGGCGAATGGCAGGGCAAGGCAGGTGGGTATGCAATCCAAGGCCTTGCCGCAACGTATATCAGGGGTCTGAATGGCTCCTATTCAAATGTTGTTGGCCTGCCCCTCCACGAGACCGCAAATCTCCTGAAAGGAAGCGGTTTCCCGCTCTACCAAGCCTCTTCATCTTAAGCTAAGGTTGAGGAGTTCGGGGGAACATTACAGGCGCTGGCAACAGTTTGGCCAAGCGCATCATGCCAGGGGGCGGGTCGGAATAAATGTCCGAAGAAGTCTTAATCAATGTGGGTCTGGGCGAAATCCGGGTGGCCGTTCTTGAAGACGGCAAGCCTGTTGAGTTCGTGTTGGAGCGCACCAGCGAAGACGATCTGAAAGAAAAAACCGGACGGGCCGGTCACTCTCTCTTAGGCAATATTTTTTATGGCCGCGTGCAGCGTGTGCTGCCCGGCATGCAGGCAGCTTTCGTGGATGTCGGGTTGCAGCGCGCAGGATTTTTGGGCGCGCGCGAAGCCAAATGCCTGTGCGAGCTGACAGGGCTGGACGAAGGCACGCTGCCACCCATCTCTTCTTGCGTCACCGAGGGACAGAGCATTCTGGTGCAGGCCACAAAGGATCCGATCGGTGAAAAAGGTGTGCGCCTGTCAGCCAATGTCACATTGCCTGGGCGGCTTCTGGTGATGGTGCCCAACCAGTCCGGCGTGGTGATGTCCCGGCGGATTGAGGATGAAGCAGAACGCGAACGCCTTCATGAAGTTGTCTCTGCAATTTCAGAAAAGTTGAATGCGCTGGGTGTCACCGGTGAGCCTGCGGGGTTCATCGTTCGCACAGCTGCCATCGGCATGGGCGAAGCAGCGCTTGAAGAAGACGCACGGCGCCTGGCAGCAGACTGGGCAGACGTGCGCGAGGCGGAACGCAAAGCAAGCCCGCCCGACGTGGTCTTCCATGACCTGGAC
>JAJFGY010000190.1 GCA_021775935.1 Alphaproteobacteria bacterium | reverse complement strand
TTTAGCAGGCCTCCAGGAGCCCCTGGTGCGGAACCCCTTTGGGGCGGAGTAGCTCAGCTGGTTAGAGCAGCGGAATCATAATCCGCGTGTCGGGAGTTCAAGTCTCTCCTCCGCTACCAAAATCGCTTTCAGAAAGCGTTTGCGCCATTTGGTGCTGCCGTAGTGTGTCGCCTAGGCGCTGTGCTTGTCAGTTGCGGGTTCGTCGAGACCAATCGATCGATCTGCCGGGAAGGTAAGCGTGGCGGTGGTCCCTATGTCTTCTTCACTCTCAAAGCTCAACGTTCCTTGATGAAGGGACATGTGTTTTTGAACGAGGGTGAGACCTAGCCCGCTGCCTTCGAATTCGCGTTCCAGGCGCGCATCGACCTGATAGAACGCGTCGGTGAGTTTTGGGATGCTTTCCTCTGGGATACCAATACCCTGATCACATACATCGACCCTGATCGCACCATTGTCATTCATACTGGCTTTAAGAAGGATTGTTGAACCGCTCGGTGAGAATTTCACGGCGTTTGAGAGAAGGTTCAAAACCATCTGCTTGGTTAGGCGCGGGTCTGCCCAGAGATCGGGCAGGTCAACGGCAGTTTCGATCTTGATAATTCGGTCTTTGGCCGCAGGCCACCCTTCGGTCAACCGTTTGACGGTTTGTAGAAGGTCTTCGACTTCCAATTCATCTTCATTGAGACTGAAGTCACCGGTCTCGATACGGGCGACATCCAAAATGTCGTTCACGATGGACAATAAATGCCGTCCGCTGTCTTCAATGTCGGTGGAATAACCAACATATTGTTCTGAGCCCAGGGGCCCAAACGCTTCTGTCTTCATGATTTCAGAGAAACCGATAATGGCGTTAAGCGGTGTTCTCAGTTCATGGCTCATGTTTGCAAGAAACTGTGTTTTTGACCTGTTTGCCGCGATGGCTTCCTGCAAAGCGGCGTCTCGATCAAGTTCCGCCACAGAAGGGGATGTCTCATCGTATTGCCCAAGCTCAATATCGCTCAGGATGTCGCGAGCTTTCTCACGCGCATCAGCAAGCGACACGATGGGATAGGCACCAATGCGAATGCGCTTCATGCGTCCATCGACACGACGCGACACGCCGAACACCTTCCCACCTGTGGCTGACACACGCAGGTGCAGGCCGGGCAGCAAAGTGTCGTGAACTTCATAGCGCTTGCCAGTCGCAGGCGGCAGTGCATCAATGGACTTGGGTGTCAGCTTCTTTTTCATGCCACCCAAAATAAGATGGCAATGTCCGCGTGTCAGGGTATGGTTTGGGACAGGTTGAAGCTCATAGTGCCTTCCTCACGCCTCGCGTTTCACCGAAAGTCGACTTTCGCGACGCCTCGTCAAATGTCGGCAAGGCCGACTTGCGGAGATTAGGATGGTGATCCGAAAAGGATCGAATCTACGACTTTTGAAGCCTTTCTCGAAACGCCTTAATATCTTCAAGTGTTAGAGGGTTATCTTGTCTGGAATGCGCAATTCTATGACAATTGGGGCAAAGGCATACCAGATCGTCAATTGATGTTATGACCACTCCCGACATACTACCAAGTGGATGCAGATGGTGGACATCGATGACAAACTTCCTACCTTCGACATCCAGACGAAATCCACAAACTTGGCAGGTGTAATCATCACGTTCCTTTCTTTTCTCTACAAGGCGGGGATCGCGCGATCTAACCAAGTATCGTTGTTCCTGAATTATTCCCTCTAATCCCTCAAGGTATGCAGGATTTAGTTGTTGCTTCTCATCATCCGTAGGTCTCAGATAGTTAGGCATGAGTCCCCAAACTCCTTGCCCATGCCCGTTGACGCTATAGAAAACTGATCTTCCTCGAAAATTTGCTGAACTCTCGGCATGATCCTCGATGGTTCGCCGAATTGATGCCTCTGCGGCTGACGTCCAACTCGCACCTCGATCTTCTCGCCTAAGTTTCGCGCGTGGATAGACGTCTCTATAAGCAGCTTGCCCTCCGAGATCATTGTAGACCTCAATCAAGTCGTGCAGCCATGTTCCGGGTTTAGCGGTTTCCATTATCGGTCTCGCATCTATCAGCGGTGGAAGAATACATTACGGAAAATCCAACCAAATGACTACGTTCGGCAAGGTGTGTCAGTTCGCTGCGCAGTCAACGAACGGCAGATTTTGACCAGAGGCTGGGTTGCAATGGGGGTGCATTTTCGCTGGGCATGAATGCGACGCGTTGAAGTCTTTTGAGTGAGTTTGGCGACCAGTTCTTGAACCATATCAATTGGTCCGTGCAACGGCCTGAGTAGGCGCGGGGCAGTCTGATCGGTAAACTAGCCTCAATCATAATCCGCGTGTCGGGAGTTCAAGTCTCTCCTCCACGACCAAATCACCTCACCATCCGCGTGAGAGCTGGCATGCTCTGCGGGCGCCGCAGACTGGAATGGAATATCGACAGCTATTCCGAAGTCCGTGTGCCTGTGTGAAGACGGTCTTGAAGTAACAGTTAGTTGGAAAGCCCTAAATGTTTCGTCATCACGCCAAATAGATCTGGTTGGGTGATCATGACCGGCAAGGAGGCTTCTGCGTTGGTGAGGACGGGGACACTCACGCCGGTGTGTTCTTCAGAAAAGAAATTGTTCGTGGCGTAGTTGACCGTCATGAGCGCGTCTTCGGGTGTGCGAATGCGGACTATTTGGCCAGGGGCGTAAATAGGGAGGCCAAAGGCGTCGAACAGGCTTTCTGTCGGTACCAATTGTGCGGCCTGGCCGTGGTCGGCGGTGACAATAATGAGGGTGCCTGGATTTTCCGCCGCGAATGCCAGCGCGCTTTGCAAGGCTTCCTCCAACTGTTCCAGCTCCCCAATGCTGCCACATGCATTGCGCAGATGGGACTGCTTGTCGATGGAGGCTGACTCGACCATCAGGAAAAAGCCTTTGTCATTGTTATGGCTGAGGTGGCTGATCGCGCGATCCGTCATCAGCTTGAGGCTCGGCGTTCCTTCGAATTCGGGATTTGGCTCGCAGCCCATGGGTTCTGGCAGGGTGACGTCTCCCTGGCTCCAATGCACACGGTTCATAAAGCTCGGTATGGGTTTTTCGGCTACCCGCCCACCCTCGCCATGCAGTCTTATCGGCAAGGTGCTCGGTGCAAAAATCCCGAGCCATCGATCATCTGGCGCGGCGGCATTCAGTTCGTCAATGCTGGTGAGAATTTGGAACCCTGCCACCTCTGCAGCAGCCGCCACAGTCAGGGTGTCGCCTTCAATAGGAGGTGTAAAGTGTTCTGCGCCGCCGCCCAGGGCCAGACTAAGGTCTGAAGCCACCAATTGTTCAGATATCGAGCCCAGCCCGCCATTTGCTTTCAGGTCAGGGGAACAGTCGATGGGGATGCGGTCGTACAGTAGAGCATCGCTCATCATGGAAGGGTTCTCGCATACCCGTAGACTGATATGGGCATAGAAGGCGGCGACTGTGGCATCAGTCACGCTGGCTGTGCTCACCAGGCCTGTTTTCATTCCAGCGGCGCTGGCAAGCTCGACGATGGTTGTCAAATCAGCATCTTCGCCTGCCGATGTCGAAATGCGTCCCCGACTCGTGATCGTTCCTGTTGCCATGGACGTCGCGCTGTTTGCTGAGTCCGCCAC
>JAJFGY010000189.1 GCA_021775935.1 Alphaproteobacteria bacterium | reverse complement strand
CCGCCAGCCGCGCGGATCTCTTTTCCGACATAGTCAACGTGACCGTGGCGCATCAGATAGATACGCCGACGGCCGGTTGTACCAGGCAATGCAGACATGGAAGAGCCTCTGATTAAATCGCGCCAGACGATTTCAAAGCATCAATGTCGCCGGATGAAAACCCCCAGTCGCTGAGCGCTTCGTCATTATGTGCACCAACGGCAGGAGGCGGTCCCTGAATTTCAGAAGGCGTACCAGAGAACCGCGGCGCGACATTTGGCTGCTTCACGCCATCCCGTTCAACAATCGTTTCCCGCTCTTTGTTGTGAGGATGATCCATCGCTTCATCAATGGCCAGAACCGGCGCAAAGCAAATGTCGGTTCCTTCCATCAACGCAGTCCACTCATCACGTGTTTTGGTTTTGAAAACATCGGTGAGCTTGTCCTTCATGGCAGGCCACTGTTCGCGGTCCATTTGGGCGTCCCAGATTGCGTCCGTAAGGCCAGCTTTTTCGCGCAGCAGTGCATAAAACTGCGGTTCGATCGATCCAATGGAAATCCATTTTCCGTCTGACGTTTCGTAGGTGTCATAGAAATGAGCACCCCCATCAAGCATGTTTGTGCCGTGTTCCGGCTGCCACATGCCAGACGCAGTAAAGCCGTAGAACATGGACATGAGCGATGCAGCGCCGTCTGTCATGGCACAATCGACAACCTGCCCGGCGCCGGTTGCCCGGGCGCTTGTTAGTGCGGCAACCATGCCAAGTGCGAGATAGAGCGCGCCGCCCCCAAAGTCGCCCACTAGATTGAGAGGCGGGACAGGCTTTTCACCAGGGCGGCCAATGGCATGCAAGGCCCCTGTGAGAGAGATATAGTTGATGTCATGGCCTGCCGCATGGGCAAGCGGTCCGTGCTGGCCCCACCCTGTCATTCGGCCATATACGAGCTTGGGATTACGTTTCAGGCAGACATCTGGACCAAGGCCAAGTCGCTCCATGACGCCGGGGCGAAAACCCTCCTGCAGCATGTCTGCTTCTTCAATAAGCTTCAGGCAGGCTTCGATGGCTTCCGGGTTTTTGAGGTCCATGGCAACAGAGCGTCGGCCACGGGCGCCAACTTCGAACTTGGAACCGCCGCCGCCGCCCTTGCGGTCAATGCGAACAACATCTGCGCCCATGTCAGACAGCAGCATGCCGCAAAAAGGCCCAGGTCCGATCCCTGCGAATTCGACGATTTTCACTCCTGAGAGCGGTCCCTTGCCCATAGCTATCTCCCTGATTTTGCTTTCGTTGCTATGGTTTTACCCTTGGTCGAAGGGGGCGTAAACCGCGCAAAAAAATGACCGGACCTGACGCAGGGGCGCGCTGCCTATTCACTGCGAGACCGGGTCATGAGAAAAGGGGTTGCTGATGGTTTGAAGCCAAATCGCTCATAAAACGCTTCGGTCCCAGGGGTTGCATGAAGCGTGACCGTGGCATCTTCGCGAATTTCTCGGTCCACCAGTTTCAACAAGTGCCCCATCACAGCACCGCCTGCCCCGTGACGCTGCAGGCTGGGTGTTATCGCAATGTCGGACAAATGGGCGTAGTGAGATCCAGTGCCGCTGGCGCGGCCCATGCCTACAAGATCACCCGCAGACCAGGCGGTTACAATATGGCGGGCATTGATGATCAATTGGCGCGCCTGTGTCACAGATCTGTGGTCCCAACCCACCGCATCTGCGATCTCCTGATAGCCTTCTGGTGTAAGGCCCCCTGCCTTTACATCAATCGCTGCAACCACCCCAACCCCGTCTCTTGGCAAGTTCTTACTGGCACTATAGACCAAGCTTATGAAACCAAATGACCTGCCCCAAGCTTTTTCCGGAGCGCTGCCGCCAGCGAAGTTCAACATGGCACGCTACTGCCTCGGTGCGGGCGCTGAGCGAGCCCCTGAGAAAACCGCTCTGATTGTTGTACAGGATGAGACAGCCCCTCCGGAAAATGCGGAACAATGGACTTATGGTCAACTCGATGAGACCGTTCGAAGGATCGGTGCGGGCCTGATCGTAGCCGGCCTTAAGCCAGGGGACCGTTTGATGATCCGCCTGCCCAACACAAGCGCTTATGCATTGTTGTTTTTCGGAGCTTTGGCGGCTGGCATCGTGCCCCTGCCTGCATCCTCTCAATTGACGACAGAAGAAGCGAACTTCCTCCTGGTCGACTCCGGTGCGCAGGCCATTGCCATTGCCGATGAGTTTGACATGCCCACAGGAAGTGCGGTGCGTTTCGATGAAAGGGATGTTGCTGCCTTAATGACCCATGCGCCCATGGCTGACTATGCAGACACGAACGCCAACGACCCAGGGTATCTCGTATACACATCGGGAACGAGCGGACAGCCAAAAGGCGTCCTGCATGCGCACCGGGCTGCGTGGGGACGACGGCCCATGTATCAAGGCTGGTATGGCATAGGCAGCAACGATGTTGTTCTCCACGCTGGTGCGTTTAACTGGACCTATACATTGGGAGTTGGGCTGACTGATCCTTGGGCAAATGGCGCAACAACAGTGCTGTTCACGGGCGAAAAAAATGTGCAGGTCTGGCCCCATTTATTGGAGCGGTATCAGGCAACGCTTTTTGCAGCAGTGCCATCCCTTTACCGCCAGATCCTCAAATACTGCAATTTGTCAGGTGTCGACCTGAAATCCTTCCGGCACGGATTAACTGCTGGCGAGGCGCTTTCCCCAAATCTTCTGGAAAACTGGCTGGCTGCTACGGGCACGAAACTTTATGAAGCGCTCGGCATGAGTGAATGCTCCACCTATATTTCAACCGGGCCCGATATGGAGATACGCGAAGGCAGTCCCGGAAAACCTCAACCTGGACGGTGTATCGCTACGCTTGACGTTGACGACGCGGACAAGAATCAACCCTTGGCTCCGGGCGAAATAGGATTGCTTGCGATCCATCGGTCAGATCCGGGCTTGATGCTTGGGTATTGGAACCGTCCAGATGAAGCCGCTCTGGTTTACCGGGGAGATTGGTTTGTGGGCGGTGACCTCGCCCGCTTCGATGAAGATGGCTACCTCTGGTATGAAGGTCGGGCTGATGACGTCATGAACGCCATGGGCTACCGTGTCTCGCCTTTGGAAGTCGAGACAGTCTTGGGGACACACCCCAATATCGCAGAAGCCGGTGTGTGTGAAGTGGACGTGCGGGCAGACGTGTCTGTCATCGCCGCCTTTGTGGTTTTAAAAGATCCCGGTGATGCCGACGCTGCATCAATTCTCAGCCACACGGCGCGCCATCTTGCCACCTATAAGCACCCCCGCGAAGTGGTCTTCGTTGAAACGCTACCCCGGTCGGCCAACGGAAAGCTGCTTCGTCGCGAGTTGGCAAAGGGCTTTGCAAATCGCCATAGCTGAGGGTCTCTCCCTGGCGCCCCGATTTTGCGAGGTAGGACGCAACCGCTCTGTCCCATAGTTCAATCGGAGCTGCCGGATTGTCCCTGATGTCGTCGGCATTCATGATGAGTTCCAGACCGACATATCGGATGTCTTTCTTGGCCTGCGTATTCGCTCCGGTATAAGCGCTAAATTGACGTCGCACGTGCAATTCAAACATCTCGTGCAGCCACGGCAATGCGGTGTGTTCTCCAACGAGATCAAGAGGAAACTCCCAGCGCACGTGAGGTCGAACAACAAGGTGGGTGGCGCGCTTCTTTGACGCGGGGATGATGGCACCCTGCCAGTTTTTTCGGGCATACAAAATCGCCACACAGAACTTCGTATCAGGGAAAGCAGTCTCTCCCTCATAGTGGTAGAGCTTTTCTCGAGTAGAGACTGACTCTGAGAATGCAAGCGTCGTGTCGCCTTGCTCCAATTGAGCAAGGACGCGCCATTTCAGGTCACTGACACTTCTGTTGAACACGAACCACCTCCGCTACCTGCTGGAGTGAAGAGGTTTCAACATCCCTCACCTCATACCAACAAGCGTTGTTTCAGCGGAAAGTAGAGGTCACTTATTTACAATCTATGAGCTACGCATTGATTTGGAGAGATTTAGCGATCACCCCAAAACCAAGTACTACACTAGCATCTGTTGAATAGATTGAATTGTCTAAAAACTGTCACAACGGATTAGGCTGCGCCGTTCATCTAGCCATCACTTCGCTATGGTGAAATAGAATTGCTCCATGCAGAGCTTTCTTCATCACGGGTGATTTCAGGTCAACTGGCCGAAAAATCCGACCTAATGAGCTGTAGACTGATGATCTTCCGACAGCCCGGTGGGCCAGCTGACGCGCCCCCGCGGCCAAACTGATGCCCACTGGTCTGCTTTCTACAGCGACTGGCCATCATCGATGGTGAGGACCGAACCGGTCATCAGTCGCCCTTGTTGTGAGGCGAGCATCAGGAGGGCGCCATCCAGATCGGACTCCTGTCCAAGTCGTCTGCGTGGCCAGCTTTTGATCTGCTTTTCACCACCTGGGCTCGCAAACCAATCGCTGTTGAGTTCAGTTTCGATGAATCCGGGACAGAGGGCGTTGACGTTGATCTTGTGACGCGCCCATTCGTGCGCCAGTGATCTTGTCATCATGGCAACGGCGGCCTTTGACATGCAATAGCTCGTAAGTCCTGGCAGGACTGTATGCGCACCGATCGAAGCGATATTGATGATGTTACCTCCTTCGGCACGTTCAATCATGCGTTTGCCGACTCGGGTCGCCATGAAGAAAGCACCGCGCATATTGGTAGACATCAGCGCATCAAAATCATCAGGTGAAAGATCAATCGCGGCTGATTGCACATTCATGCCAGCATTATTGACCAGTATATCGATATGGCCGAGCTCTGTTTCGACCTCTCGCACACACTGTTCGATGGAGGCGACGTCGGTTACATCCAGTTGCACCGGAAGAGCCCGCCCCCCCATGTCGGAGATTTCTACTGCCAGGCTCTCTAACCGTTCAACCCGTCGGCCGGTGATCGCAACCGCTGCACCCGCATTCACAAGGATTTGAGCAAAGCGGCGTCCAAGACCACTGGTCGTACCGGTGACAATGGCGACTTTGCCAGTGAGGTCTTGTGGGGCTGGTGGCGAAAATGTCATGGCTGGTTTCCTCAGGGTCGGTTTCTGGGCATCCTATGTTTCGAAACACACCCGTCAAGTAGTTGTGAAGCCTCAACTTTTGCGTCGACAACAAGGGCGGGCCATACTGGTGACAACAAAAATTGACCTGTTTGGAGGAACTCCCATGCAACTCGACGTCATTTCAGACACTGTATGTCCCTGGTGCTATATCGGAAAAAAGCGCCTGGATAAGGCCGTGAAGGCTTGGGACCGCAAGGATGTGGACATCGCAATTTCCTGGCGCCCTTATCAGCTCGACGCCACAATTCCGGCGGAAGGTGTCGACCGAAAGAAATATTATGAGCGGAAGTTCGGGACAGAGCGCGCGAAAGAAGCGGGCAAAATGATCGCTGAACTTGGCGAGAAAGAAGGCATCAGCTTTGCCTTCGACAAGATCATGCGCTCCCCCAACACACTGGACAGCCATCGCCTCGTTCGTTGGGCAGGAACAGCGGGCGTACAAATGGAAGCAGTTGAGCTTCTCTTCAAGCGGTACTTTGAAGAAGGCGAAGATGTTGGCAAAGCCGAAGTTCTGATTGAGGTTGCGTCTGATATAGGGATGGATGTGGAGCTGGTAAAGGAACTGCTGACCAGCGATGCTGACCGCAAACATGTGGAATATGAAGATCACATGGCCCGCGAGATGGGCGTGACCGGCGTTCCTTGTTTCCTGTTTGAAAACAAGTTCTCTGTCGTTGGGGCGCAGGATGTGGAGACGCTGACAAAAGTCTTCACCCGGGTGCAGGAGCGGCTCGTCGAGGCGCCGGCAGCAGCCACACCGTAAGGGGCTTTCGAAAGAACCCTTCGAGACCAAGGCTGCGCCTTCTCGTCTTGGTGAGGAAGGTCGAAGGTCCGTTTCAAACCATTGCGCAGGATTTCTAACGGTGGCTGGTCAGGAAACCACGGCTTCTTGCGCAAGCTCTGAGAGTTTCTTCGCAAGCTTGAAGGTCCCATCGAGCCGATCCTCAGGGAGATCCCACGCCCGTTTGAAGACGAGCTTGTGATCGGGCCGAAGTTTGGCGCGATCTCGCTCATCATTGATAAACTCGACCAATCCCACCGGGTTGGTGAAGCTATTATCGCGGAATGTCAGGACGCCGCCCTTTGGCCCGGCATCTATCTTCTCAATGCCTGCAGCCCGGCAGAAGCCCTTTATCTCGACAATCTTTAGAAGCGAATTAACTTCATCGGGTAGCGGGCCGAAGCGGTCGATAAGTTCTGCCGCAAATGCATCAATGTCCGTTCTACTCTCAACCTGAGAAAGGCGACGATAAAGGGCCATTCGGGCATCAAGGTCGGTGACGTAATGGTCAGGAATGAGAACCGGCGTGCCAACATTGATTTGCGGCGACCATTGGTCAGAGCCTTCACCCTCCTCACCCCGAAGTTGCGCAACGGCCTCTTCCAACATTTCCTGGTAGAGCTCAAATCCCACTTCCCGGATATGTCCGGATTGTTCATCACCCAGCAGGTTGCCTGCACCGCGAATATCGAGGTCGTGGCTCGCAAGAGTAAAACCGGCCCCCAGACTGTCGAGTGATTGCAATACGCGCAGGCGCTTCTCAGCATTCGCCGTAAGCTTGCGGGTGGCAGGGGTTGTGAAATAGGCATAGGCACGAGATTTGGACCGGCCTACCCGACCTCTAAGTTGGTAGAGTTGTGACAGGCCAAACATGTCTGCCCGGTGAATGACCAAAGTGTTGGCCGACGGAATGTCGATGCCCGATTCAACAATCGTTGTCGACAGCAGCACATCATATTGGCCGTCATAGAACGCGGTCATTTTGTCTTCGAGCTCACTCGGGGACATTTGTCCATGCGCCATGATGAACTTCACCTCCGGCACCTGCTCACGCAGAAATTCTTCGATGTGCCCCAGATCAGCAATGCGGGGACAGACATAGAAGCTCTGTCCGCCACGATAATGTTCCCGCAGGATCGCTTCTCGAATGACAACCGGATCAAACGGGGTCACATAGGTCCGCACGGCAAGACGGTCCACAGGTGGCGTCGCGATGATGGAAAGTTCCCGAACCCCGGAGAGTGCCAGCTGCAATGTGCGTGGAATAGGTGTCGCCGTGAGGGTCAGCACATGAACGTCTGCCTTCAGCGCCTTCAAACGTTCTTTGTGGGAAACGCCAAAATGCTGTTCCTCGTCGACAATCAAAAGTCCCAGGTCTTTGAATTTGATGCTTTTGGCCAAGAGCGCGTGGGTGCCGATGATAATATCTACCTGACCATTTGCCAGTTCCTCGCGCGTCTCCGTCGCTTCCTTGTTTGTAACCAGGCGGGACAGCCGACCCAGCCGAATTGGTAACCCTTTGAAACGATCAACAAAGGTTTTGTAGTGCTGTCGCGCCAGGAGGGTCGTTGGCACCACCAATGCCACTTGCCGTCCCTCCATGGCAGCGACAAAGGCCGCCCGCAGCGCGACCTCTGTTTTGCCAAAACCCACATCGCCGCAGACCAGCCGATCCATTGGACGGCCGAGCGCTAAATCATCAATAACAGCTTCAATGGAAAGCAGCTGATCATCTGTCTCATCAAACGGAAAGCGGGCGCAGAACTCATCAAATGCCCCGTCCTGGGGTACAAATTTCGGCGCGTCTTTCAATTCACGAGCAGCCGCAATTTTGATGAGCTCTCCGGCCATGACGGTGATGCGTTCTTTGAGTTTTGCTTTTCTCGCCTGCCAGCCCGTTCCGCCGAGCCGATCCAGCTGAACAACCGTGTCATCAGAACCGTATCGTGACAGCAGCTCGATATTTTCGACGGGCAAAAACAATTTGTCGCCGCCATGGTAGAGCAACAAAACGCAATCGTGAGGTGCGCCCGTGACATCAATGGTCTGGAGCCCGTCAAAGCGGCCAATCCCGTGGTCCACGTGAACCACAATATCGCCCGGCGTCAGACTGGACGCTTCTTTCAGGAAATTGTCTGCCCGCTTTTTTCGGTGACGGCGGACAAGCCGGTCGCCCAAAATGTCCTGCTCGCTGATAACGGCAATGTCGTCGGTCTCAAAACCGGTCTCAAGCCCAAGCACCAGTAAATGAACCATCGCCGGATTGCTCGATAGCACACTCGCCCAGTCATCCGTCGCAGCGGTGTTTTCAACACCATGGTCTTTCAGGACACCCTGCAAGCGTTCTCTTGCACCGATGCTCCAGCTCGCCAGAGCAATCCGTTTTTTGGATGCGCGAAGCCCACGTATGTGCGTTGCCAGCGCATCAAACACGTTGACCCCATCCTGTTGACGCTCCGGGGCAAAGCTGCGTCCCTCTTTCGCACCGAGACTAAGGGCAGAGGTGCTGTCAGGCTGGGCGAAGGGCGTGAAGATGCGAACCTGTCGGTCTGCCAGGTTGGCAGCCCACTCTTCGTCATCCAGGTAGAGCGCGGCAGGTGGCAGCGGCTTAAAGCTGGTCCCTTCCAGGTTTTTCATCTTCAGTGCGGTTTCGCGTGCTTCAAAATAGTCAGCGATCAGCTCCAGCCTGGATTGGCGGGCATCATCTACCAATTGATCGAGGGTTAGGGCAGAGCCCTGCAAATATCCAAACAGCGTGTCCAATTGCTCATGGAAGAGAGGGAGCCAATGCTCCATGCCATGATGCTTACGGCCTTCGCTGACGGCTTCGTAGAGCGGGTCTGCATCTGACACCGCACCAAATGCTGCCACATAGCCCGCGCGGAAACGCCGGATGGCGTCTGCATCCAAATGGATCTCGCTGACCGGCACCAGATCCATACGCTGTCGCTTGCCGGTCGTGAGTTGGTCCTCCGCATCAAACGTCCGGATTGCTTCAAGCGTGTCCCCAAACATGTCGAGACGCAGCGGGGTGTCACCATCTGGCGGATAGAGGTCCACAATACCACCGCGCACGGCGTATTCGCCCGGTTCGCGTACGGTGCCGGTCCGGTTGTAGCCATTCAGGGTCAGATATTGGATGAGCCCATCCAGATCGATCCGGTCCCCCGCGGCTGCGGCCCAGGCACCCTCTTCCAATAATTGCCGCGGCGGCACTCTTTGCAAGGCAGCATTGACGGTCGACAGCACAATCAGAGGCTTACCTCCCGTCTCAGGTCGCACCAGACGAGCAAGAGTCGCCATGCGTTGGGCAATTACTTCCGATTGGGGCGACACCCGGTCATAGGGGAGACAATCCCATGCTGGAAACCGCAGGACCTCAAGGTCAGGTGCGAAGAAAGCCAGCGCTTCGGCCAGGGCACTTAGACGGGCGTCATCTCGTGCAATGTGCAGGACCGGCGAGCTGGCAGCGCGCGCGAAATCAGCGAGAACGAGGGCATCATACCCCTCAGGTGTCTCACCAACGGTCAGCTGTCCCTTAGAGGTCAGAATGCGGTCGTGAAGCGTCACCTTTGCGTCTCAGCCTTTCTTGGGCGCGCCATCGCCCGCCAAGCCACCCATAAAGTCGAGCTGGCAAATCTGTTTAAAAATGTGGCTGTCATAGGTATCCGGCACCGGCTCGCGATTCGCTATCCAGCCATAGACCTGATCATCGGGTTCCTCGAGAAGTGCCTCGAACAGATCGAGATCGTCCATGTCCAATTCCTGGATATGAGCATCGGCGAACCGTCCCATGATGAGGTCCATCTCCTTGATGCCCCGGTGCCAGGCCCGGAACTGCAGCCGTTTGCGGCGGACGTCTACCGTCTCGTCGGTCATGAAATCCTCAATACAGGTGATATCGCTTTCGCCGCAGGATATATACGTTTCTGCTCTCCCTGTCAGCCCGCTCAAGGTAAGATAGGCGCCCTTTCAATCTCCTGATGGAATCTTATGCGGCCCGAAGTCCTGTTTCCTCTTTTTGCTCCCATATCGCGGCTGCCTGGCATCGGGCCGCGTCTTGAGAAGCTGTTGGAAAAGCCGGTCGGCAAACACGTGATGGATCTGGTTTGGCACCTGCCTTTCAGCCTGATCGATCGGCGCAATCGCCCCAAAATTGCAGAGACCATAGATGGGGAAATTGCGACACTTGAAGTTGATGTGGGTGTCCATATTCCCTCTAGAAACAAGCGCTTGCCCTACAGGGTTCATGTGTCAGACGAGACAGGAGAGATGCAACTTATCTTCTTTCGAGCACGCCCAGACTACCTGGCCAAGGTGTTGCCCGAGGGTGCCAAACGGATCATTTCCGGCCGGGTTGACTACTATCAGGGCGACCCGCAAATGCCTCATCCAGACCATATCGTGGCGGCAGAGAACGCGGGCGACATGCCACTTATTGAGCCGGTTTACCCGCTGACTGCGGGCGTCACCCTAAAGGTTATGGCGAAGGCGGTGCGTGGCGCGCTGGAATTGGTGCCAGTGCTGCCGGAATGGCAGGAACCCAATTGGCTGACCAAGCAGAGCTATCCGGGGTGGAAAGACGCCCTGCTCACCGTTCATACACCCGAGAATGAGGCCGACTTGGAGCCAGGAACGCCCGCCCGCTCCCGGCTTGCCTATGATGAGCTGTTGGCAAACCAATTGGCGCTTGGGTTTGTGCGAACCCGGATGCGGTCCAGAGCTGGCCGGGAGACGCGCGGCGACGGCAAGCTGAGATCTCAGGTGCTGGGTGCTCTTCCCTTCAAACTCACCAATTCGCAGATGATGGCCTTAGCCGAAATCGATGGTGATATGGCGGCGAACAAACGCATGCTGCGGCTTCTGCAGGGCGATGTGGGCAGCGGTAAGACCGCAGTCGCCCTGATGGCTATGCTAAACGCGGTCGAAACCGGCGCTCAGGGAGCCATGATGGCTCCCACAGAAATACTGGCACGGCAACACGCAGCGAGCTTGGGCCCGCTTTGTGAGGCAGCTGGCGTGCGCTTGGAAGTGCTTACTGGTCGTGACAAAGGCAAGAAGCGTGACGCTCTATTGGCAGACCTTGAAAGTGGCGCCATCAACATCCTGATCGGTACCCACGCGATTTTTGAAGGCGACGTGGCCTTCCATGATCTGGCTCTTGCGGTGGTTGATGAACAACACCGGTTCGGGGTTCATCAGCGGCTTCAACTCTCCTCCAAGGGGGGCATTCCAGCAGACGTGCTGGTGATGACGGCGACACCCATTCCACGCACGCTCTCTCTCACTGTTTATGGCGACATGGATGTGACAAAGCTGACCGAGAAGCCTGCCGGGCGCCAACCCATCACCACACGTGGGCTGCCACTGTCGAGGCTCGATGAGGTCGTGACAGGTATTGGTCGGGCAATCGAGACGGGCGCGAGAGCCTACTGGGTGTGTCCTTTGGTGGAGGAATCCGAACTTCTGGATGTGGCGGCAGCAGAAGACCGCGCCAAAGCCCTGACGGAGCTGTTTGGGAACAAGGTCGGGCTCATTCATGGGCGGATGAAAGCTGCTGACAAGGACGCCGTGATGGCCCGCTTCCAATCAGGCGAGACCTCGATCCTTGTTGCAACGACGGTGATTGAAGTCGGTGTCGACGTGCCGGAAGCCACAATCATGGTGATTGAGCATGCAGAACGCTTTGGCTTGTCTCAGCTTCACCAGCTGCGCGGCCGCGTCGGTCGGGGGTCAGGGAAATCAAGCTGCCTGCTGCTCTACAAAACCCCGCTCGGCGAAACGGCCAAGGCGCGGATCAACATCCTCCGTGAAACCGAAGACGGGTTTGTGATCGCGGAGGAGGACCTAAAACTGCGCGGCGCAGGAGAGGTTCTGGGAACACGCCAAAGCGGCCTGCCTGAGTTCCGACTGGCAGACCCAATCGCCCATGCAGATCTCCTCGCCGTCGCGCACGATGATACGCGGCTCATTCTGGAAACAGATCCAATGCTGCAGACCGACCGGGGAAAGGCGCTTCGCACCCTGCTCTATCTCTTTGAGCGGGATGAGGCGATCCGCTATTTGGAGTCTGGTTGAACCATAACCGGTTGCCCGTTCTCCTTCGGAGGCTCAACAAGACCTGCGGAGATCACGAGCTTGGCGGCTTCCTCCACCGACATATCGAGAATGGTGATGTCGCCTTTTGGCACGAAGAGCAGGAAGCCTGAGGTCGGGTTTGGGGTGGTGGGCAGAAAAACACTCACCAAACCGTCATCTGTGGGGGCCTTCTCCAACACTTCCCCTTTTGTTTGCGTCGTCACAAAGACCAGCGCGAACAGGCCGCGACGCGGATATTCAATCAGCCCCACTTCCCGAAAAGACGTGCCGCTTTGAGAGATGACCGTCTCGAAGATCTGCTTGAGTGCATTGTAAATGTTGCGGACAATTGGCATCCGGTCCACCAACCGCTCGCCCAGCGCAAGAATGCGCCGTCCCAGGAAGTTTGCCGTGAGGGCGCCAAGGACCGTTAGGCCCAAAAGGCCAATAATGACCCCAATGCCCGGAACCGTGAACGGAAGCAGCTGATCTGGATGATATTGCGCCGGGAAGAAGCCAACCACGTAGGTATCGATGAATTCGACAAACCAGCGCAGCAAGTAAATTGTAATCCAAATCGGGGCTGCGACCGCCAGCCCGGTCAGAAAATAGGTCCGAAGACGCGAAGTTATCCCCGCCCTTTTGGCTGGTTGTATGATGCTGTGTTGGTCTTGCCCATCAGGAACAGTCATTTTTTGGCCTCTACCTAACCTAAGGTCACCCTTACCATTTCAGGCGTTTCATGTCAGAAATATGTGGTGAGTTTCCAAGTGACAAGAGCCATCGCCGAATTGGTGAGCGCGACAGGGTCAGCGCTGCTCCCAAATGGGTATCTGAAACGAACATCGAAAGAGAGGACGACATGGCTGAATTGGCAAAAGGGTTCAAATTGCGCCTGGACCCGGAGGACGAATACACCCACACGCCCGATGCGGCAGCGAATTACAATGAAAGCATGTATTTCAACATGTTTGATCCAGAGCAAAAGGTTGGTGGCTGGTTTCGCATCGGTAATCGACCCAACGAAAAATACGCAGAAACCTCTGTCTGTCTCTATCTGCCAGATGGCCGAGTGGGTTTCATGTTCGGCCGCCCGAAAATTGAAAACAACGACGCGATGGATGCAGGTGGGCTCAGGGTCGAGATTGTCGAACCCTTTAAAAAGCTGACGGTCACATATGAGGGGAAAGTTCTTCTATTGGACAAGCCCTTTGACATGGCCAATCCCTCCAAGGCCTATAAAAACCATCCAACAGTGCCCTGCTCTGTTTCGATGAACTATGAGGGTGTCTCCCCCATGTTTGGCGGAGAGACCGTGAAGGACGATGGAACATCCCTGGAGATCGACCCCGAAAAATCATTTGCCAAAGCGCATTATGAACAACATATGGCCGCCAGTGGCACGATCACCGTAGGCGATGAGACCTGGAGTGTGTCTGGGTTTGGCCTTCGTGACAAAAGCTGGGGCCCGCGTCACTGGCAAGCAATCAACTGGTATCGTTGGTTGCCGATGAATTTTGGTCGGGATTTTGGGATGATGATCTCCATCGTCACAAATGAAGAAGGCGTTGAGCGCCACGGCGGCATGGTCCTGAAAGACGGGGCCTACGATCTGATCGACGACGTGAAGATCGAGAGTGAATGGGATGAGAATTTCTACCAGACGTCGCTAAGGGCGGACATCAAGACCAAATCTGGCGCGGAATATCGCGTCGACGGTGAAGTCATGTCGCTCATTCCGCTCCGCAACAGGCGCACAACCCCCGATGGTCGAGAGCTGAACACCCGCATTACCGAAGGCATGACGGAGTATCGTTGTGGCGACCATGTGGGCTACGGCCTGTCAGAATATCTGGACCAGATTGTAGACGGAAAACCATCCGGGCTCGCTGGATCATGACGGACGCCGGTGAACAGTTGGCCGAAGCCCTTACAAACGTTGCTGGTAAACATTTCGGCACGGCGGGCGTTACGGACCTAAAGCGTTTGTCGGGTGGTGCGAGCCAGGAGACCTGGTCCTTCAAGATCCACAAAGATGGCGAAGCTGAATCGCTTATCCTGCGCCGCGCGCCAGGTGGCACTGCCAGCAATGCGAGTGGCACGGCCGTTGGATTGGAAACGGAAGCGAAGCTCATACAACTCTCCGCTGAGGCGGGCGTCGTTGTGCCAACGGTTCGATATGTTGCCAAACCGGAGGATGAGATTGGTAGCGGCTTCATTATGAACCATGTGCATGGGGAGACATTGGGATCTAAAATTGTCCGTAGCGAAGATTTTGCAAGCGTGCGCCCTAAGCTTGCAAGGCAATGTGGTGAAGCGCTGGCGAAACTCCATGCCGTTCCCGTTGCCACTCTGCCGACACTTCGCTTCTCTCCCGCAACCGAGGAAATTGAGCGCTACAAGGAAGTCTATAAGACTCACGGCCATCCCCACCCCGTGTTCGACCTGGCTTTCAAGTGGTTGGGCAACAATGTGCCTGCCGATGATCGGGTAACTTTGGTGCACGGTGACTTCCGGAACGGGAACATCATGTTTGACGCGACCGACGGAGTCGTTGCTGTGCTGGACTGGGAGCTCGCTCATATCGGAGACCCGATAGAAGACATGGGTTGGATCTGCGTGAATTCCTGGCGCTTTGGCGGTATCGATAAACCCGTCGGGGGTTTTGGTTCACGGGAAGACATGCTTGCGGGCTATGAGGATGCAGGTGGTCCGAAAGTCGATCTTGAACGTGTCAAATTCTGGGAAGTGCTGGGCACGCTCAAATGGGGGGTGATGTGCACCACCATGTATGAAGCGTTTAAAACCGGCATGGATCGATCCGTTGAACGAGCAGCCATTGGGCGGCGTTCGTCCGAGACAGAGATGGATTTACTTTATTTGCTCGCTGCAGACTGAGAGGAAATCATGCAAGACCTACCTACCTCATTGGAGATTGTCGGCGTCGTAAGTGACTTCCTGCGTGATCAGGTATTGCCAGAGCTTGAGGGCAGAACACGTTTCCATGCTTTGGTAGCGGCCAATGCGCTCGACATTGTCCGGCGCGAGTTGGAAACAGCGCCTTCTGCCAATACAATGGAAATCGCAAGATTGCAGGCCCTCTTGTCCTCCAAGGAGACGGACCTGGAGGAGCTCAACAGCAAATTGAGTGCCCGCATTGAACGCGGCGATCTGACGCTCGATACACCGGGCCTCAAAGAACACCTCTGGACCAGCACGTTGACCAAGCTTGCGATTGATCAACCAAAATACTCTGCCTACAAAAAGGCGTTGAAGGAGAAACGAGCATGAGTGCTCCCCTGGTCTCGCTTGAACAACGCGATGGACTGGCGATTGTTACCTTCAACAATCCACCGCGCGGCTACCTCAATCAAACCCAAGTCGGCGAGCTGGCCTCCCACATAGACACAATCGAGGGTGAGGATGCCATCCGTGCGGTGATCTTCACAGGCGGCGTCCCCGGCGTTTTTATCCGGCACTATGATGTAGGGGAAATTCAAGGCGCGGCAGATGCTGTGAAGAAGAGTGGACTTGATGCGGCGGGTCTTATGGAGGCAGCCAAACGTGGCAATGCCATCTCCAAACTCTTCGACCGGGTCGACCAGCTGAACAAGCCAACCATTGCAGCGATCAACGGATATTGTCAGGGCGGTGGATTTGAATTTGCGCTGTGCTGCGACATAAGGATTGCAGAAAAAGGCGACTATCGCATCGGCCTGCCAGAAACAAATATTGGCATATTTCCTGGTGCCGGTGGCACGCAACGTCTCCCCCGCGTGATTGGGGAAGCGCGTGCCCTCGAGCTCATTCTCAGAGGCAAAACGCTCTGCCCGCTCCAAGCAGCAGATGTCGGGATGGTCCATCACCTTGCAGAGGGATCAGCACTTGATTTGGCCCTGGAAATGGCCAGGGACGTTACCAGCAAAACAGCCCGAGCGCTGGCGGACGCCAAGGCATTGGTCAAATCAGCCACCACTACCCCCCTGACCGAAGGATGTGCTAAAGAACGGGGCTATTTTTCGGCTCTCCTGTTGGAAGACGACGAAGCGATACGCTTAATGGCTGAATTCTTGGCTAATGGCGAAGACATAAACATCTAAAGCAGAAGACATAAATCATGTTGAAGAAGATTTTATACGGTGTAGCTGGATTGGTTGTTATCGGGGCTGTGGGCGCATTGACGCTTTATCTCAACCCAAAACTTGGCCAGCGCCTTTTTCTGAAACCTTCTGCTGCTTTTGATGTCGCCAATGTGCCTCCTGCGCCTGACTATTCTCAAGCCGACACCTGGGCCGCTCTTCCGACGACGCAGGACAATGCCGATGTTGTGCCGCCCGAAAGTGGCGCCGTTGATGGTCAGGCTGAAGCAGTCGTCGATGTCTTCTTCGTGCATCCAACCACCTACTATCAAGATGATATGTGGAATGCGCGCTATGACGAGCCCGATGAAACCAAACAGTTTCTGGACGACGGCGTGCTGCGCCATCAAGCCGCAGTCTTTAATGGCAGCGCGCGGGTCTTTGCGCCCCGTTATCGGCAGGCAACGCTCTATGCCTTCATGGGCGAAGAGCCTGATGCCTATAATGCGCTTGAGTTTGCTTACGGCGACGTTGCCCAGGCGTTTGACTATTACATCGAGAACCTGAATGACGGTCGACCGTTCATCCTGGCGTCCCACAGTCAGGGTTCTCTCCATGGCATGAAACTGCTTCAGGAAAAAATTGCAGGCACAAATCTCGCCAACCGCATGGTTGCGGCCTATCTTGTTGGCTTCTCCATCCCGGAGGAGCTGGGAGCAGAAGGTGTAGGTCCCTGCCGGGAAGCCCATGCCACTGGCTGTTATCTCAATTGGAATTCAGTTACATCCGACGCAGAAACAATGGGTTGGAAAGAGACGACGAAGATCTGGATTGACGGCAAGTTGCAACACATTGATGGCCGCAAAATTGCCTGCGTCAATCCGATTACCGGCAGCCTCGGTGGCTCAGCAGAGGCTATCGCAAACCTCGGGAGCCAGCCCTTCGCTGATAGTGAAGAGGCGGTTCGTCCAGTACGGGCAGAAGCGACCGGCGCGTCATGCAGTGATGGTATGTTGATCGTTGCGCCTCCCACCGACGACGATGGGTTTACCTACGGGACGTTTGGCGGTGACTATCACATTTACGACTACAATTTTTTCCACATGAACATCCGTGCCGATGTGTCTCGCCGTATTGGTGCTTTCTGGAAACGGTGAGCCCGATTTGCTATGTGAAGCATTGATTTTCCCATAGAGACGCCCCATATCACAAGTAGTGGACGGGGAACTGGGGAAAGAGATGCTGTTCGAATTGGTCAGCGCTGATGCGATACCGAAGGACCATCCTGTCAGGGCCTACTTGCAGCATTTCGAGCACCACAAGACGAATATGGGTGTCCTCTCAGGACACGAGTTTGATCCATTGCAGGTTGCAAGCCTGCTTCCCTGGGTCCTGATCCTGGACGCAATACCCCGCTCCACTCCCCAAGCCTATCGTTATCGTTTCGCGGGTCCAAAATGCTGCGAGCTGTTTGGCATCGACTATACTGGCAAACAGCTTGGTGATGATCTGCCAGTCGAAGCCGCTGAACGGCGCAGGCAGGAGTTTCACGACGTTGTCGAAGGGCGAGTGCCGGTTTTTTCTCGTGCCAATGTTCCACTCCCAGGCAAAGAACATAAGCAGACGTATCGCGGCGTTTTCCCCCTCGCAAAGCAGGATGGCGAGTTCGTAGACCAGCTTCATGTTGTCATTGCGCCGATAGACGAGATTGCCGGCTAGAAGTCTCCGCCCGAAGGACTGCGACAGAAGAAGGTTACTTCGCTACTTGTTTCTGCAAGGATCGTTTGACCTCTTCTGGAATCTCGTTCCAATGCTGATCCCGCAATGCGCCTTCCAGCGAATAGAGATAATAGCAGACAGGAAGATGTTTCCCGGGATGGTTGGCGCTCATATGGCGATAGGCTGCCACAGCGCCAACGGCGTCGAGATCCTTGCGCGTCTTGACCCCAATTTCCAATAAGCGTTGCGCCACGGTGGGCCCAATGTTTTTTAGGTGGCCTACAGGCTGTGTGTCAGAGAGCATAGTGAAGTCCCTTCAACGGCATAAACTCAACCTCAACATCTTGCATTGCAACTGACACCTTCATGTCAGCAGTGTTCGCCCGTCACGACAATGCTTTAGCCAGAATATCGAAAACGAGCCGAATGCGTGGGCTCGTATGTATTTCGCTGTGGGCTGTCAGCCAAACGGGGACAGGGATCGGCGGTAGCTCCGGCAGGACCGGTTCAAGACCCAGAATTTCCACCGCGTCATATTTCGGCATAAAGCCAATGCCAAGTCCCTGCCTCATCATCTCATACATCGCAACACCATTATCCGTCGTCACTCTGAACTGGTCGCGTCGGAGATGAAGGCCTATCTCAGCAAGGGCGGGCAGCATGCGCTCTGGCTCTTCAAACCCAACAAAGACTGCATCTGTCAAGTCTTCAACGCTATCTGGTCGACCAAAGCTGTCGAGGTAGATCGATGATGCATAAAGATGGGCTGACGTTTCGCGGACAAGCTTTGCAATAAGGTTCGGTTCGTCAGGGCGCACATGGCGGATGGCGATATCTGCCTCGCGGCGGCGAAGATCTCGCAGACTGTTGGACGAAATCACCTCAATCTCAATTCCCGGGGCTGCGTCCCGGATGATCTTTAGGATCGACGGCAGCCGGTAGGTCGAGGTAGCGTCCGTTGCGGTGATCCGGACCTTTCCCTCAATTGCTTGAGACTGGCCAAATGCTGTAAGCGAAAGGCGTCCCGCAGCATCACCCATCATCCGCACATGGCCGAGCAATTCCCGGCCTGTATCTGTCAGCGCCAAAGATTTGCCAACCCGCTCAAACAGGGTGATGCCAAGACTTTCTTCCAGTGCGGCAACCTGCCGGCCAAGCGTCGGCTGTGTGAGACCAAGAGCCCGCGCAGCGCCGGACAACGTGCCCTCCTCTGCAGTCACGAGAAATGCTCGTGCCTGGTTCCAGTCAAATGTGACAGTCTTCCAATCCATGCATTTTTGTATATCAAAGGTGCCGATTTCCGCAATTTATCATTGTGGGGTGTGCGGTTACATATCGGACCAAAGGAGTTCTCCAAATGACCACTGATGCAAAATTTTGGGACCGAGCAGCCGCCAAATACGCCCTCTCGCCGATCAAAGACCAGGACGCCTACGAGCACACTCTGGCTGAAACCCGCAGGCATTTGTCTTCAGGCGACCGAGTACTGGAAATTGGTTGCGGCACAGGCGCCACGGCACTGCTCCTGGCGCCGTGCGTCGCCACGCTCATCGCGAGTGACATTTCTGGAAATATGATTGAGATAGCCAGGGACAAGACCAGTGCGCAGCACGTGACCAATGTGGAATTTGTGCAGGCCGTTCCAGTAGATCCAAAGCTTGGCACCCAGCCCTATGATGCGGTGTTGGGCTTCAACATTCTGCATCTGTTGGATGATCTATCAGGGGATCTAAAAGTTCTCCGTGACCGCTTGAAGCCCGGGGGTTTGCTCATCTCGAAGACGCCGTGCCTTGCCGACTGGAGCTACCGGTTTGTCGCCCGCGCAGCCATCCCAATCATGCAGTTTTTTGGACGCGCGCCTTATGTGAGTTTTCTCAGCGGTGATGAGGTAGAGGCAAAGATCACCGCCGCTGGATTTGAGATTGTGACGGCAGACAACCACAACAGCTTTAGTCGGTTCATCGTCGCAAGGAAAATTTAATCTTTCCTAAGGCAAGAAACATAAGTTTTACCGGAGAATTCATATTTTCTTCCATCATCACAGATAAATTGTCTTAGAACTTATTTTCTAGGTCAAACGCAATGCTGCTTCATGAAATAAGTCGGTCGAAAATACCATCTCTGCATCCTGTAGATCAGTACACAGAGTACTTCACGTCGCTGAAGGACCATGAGGGTGTGTTAAGGCGCTCGGATTACGACCCCCTGGATATTCCAAAGCTGTTGCCCTGGCTTATGGTTTTGGATGAAACCCATTTCAGAGGGGCCGCACTACATCGGTTTCGGTTTGTGGGAACCCGCCTTTGCGAAATTCTAGGGAAGGATCTTACAGGAAGATCTTTGAATGAGAGCATTCCGTCGGCTGAACTAGATTACAGACTTAGCGAATTTGACGAAGTTAGGTCTCAGAGGAAGCAAATCTACGGGCGCGGAGGTGTTCCGCTCCCAGGGCGTGAATTTGTCGAGATAATTCGTGGTGTTTTTCCTGTTGCACGGGACGGCGAGGATAAGGTTTGCCAATTTCACGTCGTCATTGCTCCTGTCGCGGTTCGGATACAAGAGAAGCTGCAAGCCGAAAAGCTAGCGGTTCTAAGAGCCTAAACTCTTGAGCAGTTAACAGGTGCATGAGACATCGGATCAAAAAAGCCGGGCTAAATGTGAGCCCGGCTTCTTCAGATAGTTCAAACGAGATAGCTAGGCGTCATGCGCCCCGATGATCGCGACGGAGCAGACATTCTGCGAAGGCGCACCGCCGAGATTGTGCGTGAGGCCAATCTTTGGGTTGGGCAATTGCCGCTCCCCCGCTCTGCCTTGGAGCTGCAAATACATTTCGTAAGCCATACGTAAACCTGACGCGCCAATCGGGTGGCCAAAGCATTTCAGCCCACCGTCAATCTGGCAGGGGACATCCCCGTCGCTGTCATAGAACCCATCCATGACGTCTTTCACGGCACCGCCTTCTGGCGAGATGAAGAGATCTTCCATGGTGACGAGTTCCGTAATGGAAAAGCAGTCATGCACCTCCATCATGGATACCTCTTCCCGAGGATTTTCAATGCCTGCTTCCGCATATGCTTTCTTTGCTGCAATGCGCGCTGTGTGGAAATAGCTGCCATCCCAGCTATTATGTTGGCTTTCCAGACCGTTTGAGACAGAGAGCTGCAAGGCCTTGACGGTCACAATGTCCTTCTTGCCCATGGCCTTGGCAATTTCTGGTGTGGTGACAATGGCAGCAGCGGCGCCGTCTGATACGCCGCAACAGTCGAAGAGCCCAAGAGGTTCGGCAATCATCGGCGCGTTCATCACCTGCTCTTCGCTTACTTCTTTTTGCAGGTGCGCTTTAGGGTTTTTGGCTCCGTTTGCATGGCTCTTCACCGAGACATGGGCAATCGCTCGCTTCAGATCATCCTTCTCGACGCCATGCTTGGCACGATAGGCAGACGCAAGCTGAGCAAAATTGCCAGGTGCAGACCCATTAGGCGCGAGCTGCGGGTTGAGTGTGCCCGGGTTTGCAACCGGCAGGCCGCCATAGCCTGTGTCTTTAAGTTTCTCAACGCCAAGTGCGAGAGCAATGTCAGCTGCGCCCGATGCCACAGCGTAGACTGCCCCACGAAGCGCCTCTGAACCAGATGCACAGAAATTTTCAACCCGCGTCACCGCAATGTTGGGCAGACGGAGTGCAACAGAGAGAGGGGTCCCGCCCTTCCCCGTGCCGATTTCATCGATATGGGTTGAAAACCAAGCAGCGTCGAGCTGTGTGGGTTCAATCCCCGCATCCTGCATCGCTTCCAGATAGGCTTCGACCATGAGTTCTTCCGGGCCGCTGTCCCACCGTTCGCCAAATTTGGAACAGCCCATTCCCAGGATTGCGACTTTGTCTTTAATGCCTCGTGCCATGTTTCCCTCCCTTAGGGATTGTCCGGGGCAACCCGGAAATTGGTAGATCGTTTTGTTTGTTACTTAAGCTTCGTTATTCGGCAGCTTGAGCAGTCGCGACGGCCTTGCGAACCGGCACGGCTTTCCAGAAATAGCGTTTGAAACCGCGTTGATCGTCAAAATCCTTGATACGGAAAACCATCCGCACTTCCATGCCGCTATCCACTTCGCCTTGGGTCACATCGCCAATATCCATCATGATCCGGCCGCCGCCCTCAAAGACGATCATTCCGTAATGGTTTGGCGGGTTCATGGAGAAACTCAGAAAGTCAGCTGACCAGGACAGGATCGTCG
>JAJFGY010000188.1 GCA_021775935.1 Alphaproteobacteria bacterium | reverse complement strand
CGAACGGCCTCCATGTTATTATTGCAGGTGCCGGCGGCGCGGCGCATTTGCCCGGCATGACAGCTTCCATGACACCGCTGCCGGTTCTGGGTGTTCCCATTCAGTCAAAAGCGTTGAGTGGCCAAGATAGCCTCCTCTCAATCGCCCAGATGCCAGGCGGCATTCCTGTAGGAACGTTGGCAATCGGCAGCGCCGGTGCAAAAAATGCAGCCCTGCTGGCGGCAAGCATTCTTTCACTCCATGACACGCAACTCGCTGCCCGCCTCGACGCATGGCGGCAGGCACAAACAGACGCTGTCGCAGAAACACCTGACCGCAATGCCTGATCAAAGCCCGCCTCCCTCGCTGCCACCAGGCAGCACAATCGGTATTCTTGGGGGAGGTCAGCTCGGCCGCATGCTCGCCCTTGCTGCAGCTGAACTGGGCCTTCGCGCACATATTTACGCCCCCGAAGAAACAAGTCCCGCAGCAGAAGTCGCAAGTGCAGCAACCCGTGCTGCCTATGATGATGAAGCAGCGCTTATCGCATTTGCAGACACTGTGGATGTCGTCACTTACGAGTTTGAGAATGTCCCGGGCGAAACCGCCCGCATACTAAGCGAGCATGCTCCGGTACGTCCCGGCGCCAAAGCCCTGATGACATCCCAGGATCGTTTGGATGAAAAGAATTTTCTGAACGCGCTCGGTATTGCCACCGCGCCTTTTGCCGCCGTAGACACGCTCGACGACCTCAAGACCGCCCTTGAAAAATTAGGCACACCAGCCGTCCTGAAGACACGCCGTCTCGGGTATGATGGCAAGGGGCAAGTCAAAATTGATCAACCGGACGCCGCGGCGGCAGCCTTTGATGCCATTGCAGGCGCCCCTGCCATTCTTGAAGGCTTTATGCCCTTTGAGAAGGAAGTATCAGTCATTGCGGCACGCGCTCAAGACGGAACGTCGGCTGCCTATGATGTGGGCGAAAATGTTCACCGCGATCACATACTGCATACAACAACGGTACCGGCTGTTATCGATCCCGCGATCGCTGACAATGCCCGCGCCATCGCAGAGCGCATTGCTCATGGTCTCGACTATGTAGGTGTGATCGGCGTCGAGTTCTTTGTGTTGAACGACGGCAAGCAGCAAACACTCTGCGTCAACGAGTTTGCTCCACGGGTTCACAATTCAGGCCACTGGACATCGGATGCCTGCAGCGTCAGCCAGTTTGAACAACACATTCGCGCCGTCGCCGGTTGGCCACTAGGCGATCCGACAAGACATTGCGACGCCGTGATGACGAACCTGATCGGTACGGAAGTCGATGACTGGCAAGCCCATGCGCATGTCTCTGACCGCGCTATTCACCTGTATGGAAAACACGATGCCCGACCGGGTCGGAAGATGGGCCACATCACAGACCTAATTCACGGTTTCACCAAATCTGAATAGCTACCCCTCCTAGACCACTCGACCTAGGAAGTTACAAATAAGAGTCATTCCCAACCTGCACCTAAACTGAGAAACTGTCAGCTAAGGTGAGTCGCGTCGGCTGTGTAACTGGTCGGCGCAATGAGTAACGTTGCGTACGGGTCGGGGGATCATGACGGGTAACAAAGACGAAGAAAAAAACAACAAGCAGAGCAGTTCAAAATCAGCCAGCGATAAAATTTCAGACCAGATCAAAAACACAGCTCTCAAACCGCTCTGCGAATTTTGGGAAGATGTAAGAGGTGACCGTCTGTTGCCCGATGCCAGCGATATTGATCCGGCACAAATCGCTTACATTTTGAAGGACATTGCGATCCTCGATGTGATCGATGAGATGACCATCCGCTATCGTCTGGCGGGTACAGCTATTGCCGAGCGTATGGGCAGTGACCCGACCGGTGGGAATCTCATTGAGATGACGGCACCCGACACAAGACCCCTTGTCTCACAGATCATGCAGCATATCGTCACGCGGCCGGTCTGTGCCCTGGCGACGTACGAAAATGTCTACCAATCGGGCAAACGTGCCATCGTTGAGAGCCTCTATCTGCCACTCAAAAAAACCCAAGGTCTTTCAGAACGCATTGTCAGCGTGCATTCTCCCGAAAAAACAATCACCTACGAAGAAGAACAACCGCGCTCAAGAGTTGCCGCAAAGATCCTCGAGGTCACATGGATCGATATCGGCGCAGGCGTCCCCACCGACCCTTTATCCCGCTGAGGGGTAACGCAGCCGAGCAAGTAAGCCCAATGGATCAGGCAGCGAGTCCATGACTTTTGATGCCTGGGACTTCAACTTCTCGATTTGCATAACATCCGAAATGCGGCGGTCGAGAAACGCCCAGGTTTCTGTGTTCTCATCACTTTCATCCGCGAACCAAAACGCGAGTGTTGAGGCAAAGACACCAGCCAGCGTTGCCCGCTTGGTGTAGAAATTATAATCCGTTGATGTATCGCCAATCGCGACCCAAACAGCGTCCACAGTGTTGTAGAGCGATTTTGCCGCACCACCAGACGCAGGCGGCAACAACAGGGACATGCTGGCACGCCGCAGCGCCTCGCGGTGTCCTGCGTCCACTTCAAGGCGGGTGCGCACAGCAAATGTGATTTTCTCGCGGATCTTCATCGCACCAAGATCTGTTTCGGCCAACTTGGCGATCATGCGGCGATCACCGTCCGCCAGAAAATACTCCGCAAGATCACGCGCCCCGTTCGGGAACGCCAAACGGGCCAACCCATGATCAATATTGGCGGTCTTCGCCGCGCGCAAAAGAACAGAGCCTGTCCAGCCGTCAAAAGGCACATCTGGAAGCGCTTCCGCCAGGATCTTGGCCCGGATCAACTCCAGCTGATCTGTTTTTGTATCAGTCATTGCTATCTGCCTTTTCATTTGTCTCTTCGAGCCAGTGCTTCACTTCACTCTCGAAAATGAGTGCGCGCATATCAGGCATGCGCTGGGGGTATAGAATGCCATCCAAATGGTCACACTCATGTTGCACAACCCGTGCGTGGAATCCCTGAGCACGGCGTTCAATCATCTGACCGTCCAGGTCGAGACCGCGATAAATAATCCGACGATGACGCGGCACGAGACCGCGCAGCCCCGGAACCGAGAGGCATCCCTCCCAGCCCAGTTCTAATTCTTCGCCGACAGGTTCAATTTCCGGGTTGATCAAAACAGTCAAAGACGCCGTCGGATCAAATGCTTCATCGGCATCAATTTCCGCTGTCGCTCTGGCGGCGGGTGCCTGGAAGATCACAACACGCTGCGGCACATAGACCTGCGGCGCGGCGAGACCTGCCCCATTTGCATCTTCCATGGTTTCGATCATGTCGCGAACCAGGTCGAGCATCTCAGGCGCGGTCGGGTCAGACACCGTCTCCGCAACGGTTTGCAGCACAGGATGGCCCATTCGAGCTATTTTTCGGATTGTCATCTGCGGAATATGGGCGTGGACTAGGAGGTCGTCCAGACCCGAGTGCGCCCAAAAAGCTTCGGAGCCGCCAATGCGGGCAAAATTAGAAACGCCCCCCTAGAAATGGCACAGAATCTGGCCAGATTCAGCTGGCGGAGAGTGGACAGGCTGCGATTCTTTTGCTACCTATCCGGCCTTGCTGCGCAGGGATTGACCCCGCTGCAGCGATTTGCGGTGAAAAGCCGCCTCTTTCGGCCAATTTTGGTCGGTTTCTGACCCAAATGGGAAAAGGCAGGGATAGCTCGTGCAGGTACTCGTTCGCGATAACAACGTCGATCAGGCTCTTAAAGCGCTGAAAAAGAAGATGCA
>JAJFGY010000187.1 GCA_021775935.1 Alphaproteobacteria bacterium | reverse complement strand
TACGCAGGATCAAAGACTGACTGGCACTTGCCATCAGTTCTCCGTTCTCGGCAAACAGATGCATCCGACCATGCGCAAATCCATTATGGACACCGTGGATACGGATATCGAGCAGCACCCATTCCGTCTCAACGACTTTGCGAATACGGATCGTGTTGTCGAGACTGTTACCGCCAGCGTCCCGACCAATCGCATTCCCGATAGCTGAAGGCACAAAATCTGCCATGACGGCGAGCGCACTAGAACTCATCGGCAGGTCTTCGCGCATCCGCGCCCAAAGAACGACGTGACCGTCTTCGCTCAAACCGCCTTTCTTGCGTTCTTCCCCGTAGCGTCCCTTCACCACACGCACATCAATGCGGCCATGAAGATCATCACGTTCTTCGCGCCAATGATCGACCGGAGCGCAGTCTTCTGGCGGTACAACATCGGGCTTTTCCGCCCATTGGGTAGAATATTCGCTGGCGCGCTCACCAAGCGCTGCATTCACCGTGAAGATTTCACGGTCTCCAACATGGCCCACGACCCGCGCCTGCGTGTTGTATTTCCCGTGAACAGGAACCAGCACATCGAGATCCACGATGTCGCCAACTCGGGCAAAGGAGAGATATTGAGCGGCGGCCCACACAGTAGGACGCCCCGTTGTCTGCTCAATCGCACGAATTGATGAGGCAAGCCCCACACCCCCAAACAGGAATAGTTTTCCTGGAGGACCAACGCTCAACTTGTCCACGACGGGCAGAAAGTAGCGATTGGGATTATGGGTCGGCTGGAGATCGAAGAGGTGGTCTTTGTCAGCTTGTGTATCAGGCATTAAGTCTCACTCAAAACAGAAGGGGGATGAGAGAAGTGTGCGCTTACCTAACCATTCCGGCGATGAAATTCAAATTTGGGCAATCCCAAGCCTTAAGGCTTGGTGAGAGAAACCGTCCGAAATCCGATATGGTCTGTCCCTAAATCGACTTCCTGCGGATGCCGTGCGGCAGGCCGGTAACGACGGCAATAGTTGGGCGCACAAAGGTAGGAGCCCCCCTTCATCAACCCGACAGAAGCGTCCGAAGGCGCATAGGGGTCTGCCGTCCACTCCCAGACATTGCCAATCATGTCATAGAGCCCGTACCCGTTGGGCGGATAGCAACCAACTGGCGCGCGTCCGATAAACCCATCGGAACCATCGTCTTGGAAGGGGAAAAAGCCCTGCCAATTATTGGCGAGGTATTTGCCCTCAGGCTCCCGTTCTTCGCCCCAGGCATAGGTGGCACCGTCCAGCCCCCCACGCGCTGCATATTCCCATTGGACCTCGGTTGGCAGGCTGCGACCTTTCCAGTCCGCATAGGCAACGGCATCCTGATAGGCGATTTGCACAACAGGATAATCTTCCAGGCCTTCGATTGTGCTTTCCGCGCCTTCAGGCTGCCGCCAATTGGCAGTGTCTGCATAGGTCCATCGACCTTCCGCCGGTCCGTCAGGAACTTGAAAAACCGCCGCCCCTGCTGGCACAACACCCTCAATCCCCGCTTCGGCGACAGTCACATATCCCGTGGCTGCAACGAATTCAGCAAACTCGCCATTGGTGACCTCCGTCGCATCGATCCAGAAGCTCTCGACGCCCTCGCGCCGGACAGGGCCTTCTTCAGAATAAATGCTTCCCGCACCCATATCGAAGGAACCACCTTCGATCAGAACCATACCTGCTGTCTCCGGCGCTATTGCCTCAGGCGACAAGCAGCTCACCTGTTGGCTGCGAGAACCAGACGTCGGCCAAAACGCAAATGCGACCGCTCCCAGGACCAAAGCCCCAAGAGCAATCGCACTAATTTTCCCAATAGATGACTTCATCATCCTCTTTAAGCGGTTCGGCCAGTGTCTTGTCAACATAGACAGGTGTTGCCACAGAAGATGGCCAGATCGGCTCCGCCTGTTCAGCCTGGTGAGCATCCAACAACGCCGTTAGCTCGGCAAGTCTGGCAGGTTCTGCACCCGCCAGGTTTGTCGTTTCGCTTGGATCTTGTGCAAGGTGGAATAACCACTGCTTTTCTTGCAGGCCAGAGACTTGCAGCTTCCAACCATCTTTCAGCACGGACCGGTACTCGCCGTCAGACCAGAAAAGCACCTCATGTGGCGTGCCCTCTGCCTCACCGATAACAAACGGTACGAAATCGACACCATCCATTACGCGGTCCGTCGGCATGGCACCACCTGCGGCACCGGCGGCCGTCGCAAACAAATCGATATGGGAGACCGGTTCGTCATAAACGGTGCCCGCAGCGATCCGTTTTGGCCAGCGCGCCATGAACGGCACATGCGTACCACCTTCAAAGAGAGTGAGCTTCCAGCCGCGATAGGGTGTGTTGAGATCATCAAGCCCGACGTAACCAGCGCCACCATTGTCACTCGTAAAAATGACGAGCGTATTCTCATCCAGACCATTGTCCTTGAGTGCTTTCATCACACGCCCAACAGAACGGTCCACCGCCCGCGTCATCGCTGTATAGACTCGCAGACGATGGTCTTCGATGTGTGAGAGTGCATCATAGTCAGACTTCAATGCCTGTAGCGGCGTATGAATGCCCCAATGAGCGAGATAGAGAAAGAATGGCTGATTGCGGTTATTCTCAATCACCTTCACCGCTTCATCAGTGTAATAGTCGGTGATATAGCCCTTCGGTTCAAAGCGCGTACTATTGTTGAAAGTTGACGCGAATTGCATGTTCGGCCAGAGAAACCGGTCAATCGGATCAAAATCCTGATAGGAATTCACCACATCAGGATGGTCTTCCGGCAGATACAATCCACTCGCCATCAGCAGGCTGTCATCAAACCCTTGTTCGATCGCGCTGCTACCGTTCGAGCGGCCAATGTGCCATTTGCCAATATGAGCCGTGTAATACCCCGCATCTTTCAGCATCTCAGCGACGGTGATTTCCGATGTCGGTACACCAAGATTGTCATAGGACGGGATCTCAACATCCCGATCAAAGGAGAGGCTCGAATGAGGTCTTTCAATCCCGCTATTGTCTGAGACGAAACGGACTAGGGACAGCATGCCAGGGGGTGTCGGAGTGAAATTGAAGCCGAAGCGGGTCGCATAGCGTCCGGTCATAATCATCGCGCGTGAGGGCGCACAGACAGCGGTCCCAGCATACCCGTTTGTGAAGGCTACTCCTTCATGCGCCAGCGCATCAATGTGCGGCGTCTGCATGTCGGAGCCCGATGCACCCCCGCCATAATAGCTGATATCGTTGAAGCCCATATCATCGGTTACGATGAAGATGATATTGGGTGAGCGCTCTGACGGAGGCACCTCCGCAACATCCGGCCCCTTGGTCCAGACCACATCCTGATTTGGACCAACCGGGTTCATGAAATTCAGAAGAACCCCCGGCGCATTGACGACAATTTCAACACGGTAGATCCAGCCAACCGCGATCAGCACGACAAGCGCGGCGCCAACACCGCCAAGAATTTTCTTTAACATCTCAACCCTCCCCGGGGATTCACAATGAGCAACGCCAAGCGTTTTGCCCTTTAGCGGCGAATGATCGCGTTCAAAACACCCGCAATACTGAGCAGCACGAAAAAGAGCAGCACTCTTGGATCCGTCAACGCAAGTCCATCTTCAATCGGATAAGCGATTGTTTTTTCCAACGAAGCTGTTTTGAAATCATGCCGCCCCGCAAAATCTGGATTTGTAACAATGTCCATCATGTCGCGGCGCGACCGGTAGCGCATCGCTGCACCCCTGTTCCAGACGCGAGCATTCTCAATGCCCACCACATCTAACGCATTGGAAACTGCGGGACCGAACATGACAGGATGCGAGGCCCTGCTAAGGAGTGCCGGCCACATATATTCCATATACTTCGCCATGACGTCGTCAGAACTATCGCCGGGCTCAACACCATCGACAGGGTCTGGTGCATCCTTCATATGAATAGCATTGAGCATGAGAAAATCATTGCCTGTGTCGGACTCGAGGAATGCACGAAGGCGAGCAAGGCCCTCCGCATCGGCGCCTTCAAGCTCTTCAAACGCGGACACATAGTGCTCGACTTCTTCGGGTACCAGCGGGCCGCCAAAGCTCGTGTACCAGAAGAAAAAGACCCCGTAGAGAAGTGCCGGAACCAACCAAACCAATAAACGTAGCGACATGGTTCTCTTCCTTTAAGCGAAGAGTTTTTCGCAGCCAGTGCCCGCGAGCACATCATCAACAACTTTCCGGTCCACATCAGCAAGTGCTGCATGTTGTTCCCTCAGCCATTGCAGACACTTGCCTTGATAGGCGAAGGGCTTTTGCACCCAACGTGCACCATCAATTTCAGTCTCGACTGTGTCGGCACCTTCCATCAACGCCTTGGCGTTCGCGAGAAGTGCGGGAACGTAATAGGCTCCGACTTCTTTGAAGATGTCGATCAACGTTTGTGGGATCGCATCGCGTTTTGTCCAAGCATCTTCCTCTGCATCCAACCCGCTCAGGTCATCCACCATATCGACCCAGGCATAAACGGCAGGCGCCTTATCGAGCGTCAACTGCATCGGTGTCGGGTCAAAGGTGGCAAGCTGCGTTAGCTGTCCATACATGCCGAAATCACTGCTCGCCGGACGCGCGCCAAGCAGGAAGGAGGATGTTTCCAGGTGCGCACGCATGGCGTTGAGATAGCGCTCATAACTTGCTTCAATAACAGGGGCGGTTTCATTGCTGGAGCCAACAACATGCAGCCGGGAGATCTGACGGTCCGCGAAAATCTTGCCAAGCTTAAGCGCTTCTTCTTCAGCCTGCGGCTTCAAGGTCCAGCGCGGCAGGATCGCGGCTGCCTTGTCGATGTCAGCCTGGAAGTGCCAGCGGTAATGGAACATCGGCTTGGTGAGCCATTCGTCTGCATAGTCCTCAAGAAGATAATCAAGGAAGGCGATGGCCGGGTCAGTCGGAATAACAGACCGCCCCTCATACTCACCTTCGAAACGGCGGATCAACGGTGTCGAGTCAACAACCGCCTCCATTTCGCCCGATGCATTTGGCAAAAAGAAGGTGGGCAAAAGCGCGACTTTCGGAACAGGCAACCCTTCGGGCATGCCATCTCTGCTCAGGAACAATCGGTAGGGAAGATGCCGATACCGCAATACAGCGAGCATTTTGCGCGTGTAAGGGGACCCGGGCGCTCCCATTAAAGTGAGCGGCGTCGATGTTGTCATGCAAACCTCCCATGCGGACAGACCCAGTCGAAGCCGGCCCATCATTGTTTTGTTGGGGGTAGCCTAGAAGTTGGCATGTTTAGTGTCAATTCTTTCCTCGCGCTATACCGAGCCCACAAAAAAGCCCGCTCAAGAGCGGGCCTTCTAGACAACGCGGCGCAGAGAGCTACGCGGCCTTCATCTTCTCTAGCATCGCCCCCATAGCGGCGTGGACGGCATTCACAGCCTGCAACGGGCGGATCATGACTTTGAATTCAATGATCTTGCCCTCGTCATTGCAGGTGATGATGTCGACGCCATTCACATATTTGCCGTCCATCTCCGTCTCAAACTCAAGCATGGCGTGGTTTCCAGCGAGAATTTCCTTGGTGTATTTAAATTTGCCGGAATTCTCCGCAGGTTTGTCTTCACCGGGCGTCCCCTGACCGCCAAGCGTTCCGCCTGCCGCACGCAGATATGCAAGCGTCAGGTCCTTACCGACCTGCGGCTTGAAGACGATGGGGGAGATAAAAACACACTCGTCAGCAATCAGGGCCTCAAGTCCGCCGGGCTTTTTGCCAATGATGTATTCGTGCCAGTCAGCGATACATTTCTCAATCATGTCCCAGATCCTTCAGCGTCAGACGTGTTCATTTTGAACGCGAGCTTACCCCAAGATTTTGACCACACACGTACTGAGCATTGAGCAAAAATGAACAGCGGACTGATGGTTTTCGAGGCGTTCGCTGTGAAAACCAGACCCAAAGACGCGCTCCCCCAAACCCAGCTTTAACACCGAACTTGATTTCTCCGCCATGAATGATGATATTATCAGATATGAAGCAAGTCAGGAGACAAGTCTGGCCTGGGCGATGGATCCCCACGCCAGATAGATATGGAGATCGGCAATGAGCCTCATGGAAGTCGAACAGCGACCAGCCAGCCGCGTGGAACGCAAACGCATGGAGGCACGGGCACGAATCCTTGAGGCTGCAGAACACCTCATGCGGGCGAATGGGTTTGAAGCTGTCAAAATCCAGGAGATCACCGATACAGCAGATGTCGGCCACGGGACATTTTACACCCACTTCAAGACCAAGATGGATGTCCTCGTTCCAATTCTGCGAACCAAAGCCCATCGCCTGACGGAGCGGCTTGATGATCTGACAGGCGACATGAAAGACCCGGCAGAAATAGTGTCAGTCTGCGTGCGGCACCTGCTGACCGCAATCGCCAACGACCCGTTGTGGAGCTGGTTCCTCTTCAAATCCGACTTGCCCATGGAACAAATCCGGGAAGCAACCGGAGAGAGTGCAAAAAGAGACATTCAAATGGGCGTCGATGCAGGCCGGTTCATTGCGCACGACGGAGCAACTCTGGAACCCTTCCTACTCGGCGCTTTAGCCGGCGTTATCCGTGACAAGTTTGAAACTGGTCTTGATCAGCAAACGATTGACCATTGCGCTCATCTTCTGCTGCTGATCCTTGGCGTGCAAAATGAGGAAGCGCTCACGCTTTCGCGCAATGCGCTCCCACCACTTCTACCAGGCGAACAAGTCAGCCTTTAATCTGCACCGGAAGATGTTCAAAGCCCTTCACGAAACTGGAGAGAACCCGTTCGGGCTCTCCGACAACTTCAATCCGCTCAAAGCGTGTCATGATTTCTTCCCAGAGCACGCGCAATTGCATCTCGGCCAAGCGATTGCCTACGCAGCGATGAATACCGAAGCCAAATGACAGATGTTGCCGTGGCCTGTCGCGATCAATGATGAATTGATCCGGGTTTTCGATCACATCGCCATCCCGGTTGCCCGACACGTACCACATAATCACCTTGTCGCCCTTCTTGATCTGCTTGCCGCCGAGCTCCGTATCTTCAAGAGCCGTACGACGCATATGCGCCAGGGGTGTCTGCCAGCGAATAATTTCCGGCACCATGCTTTCAATCAAACTGTGGTCCGCGCGTAGTTTGTCATATTGCTCTGGATGTTCATTCAGCGCCAAAAGACCGCCGGTGATGGAGTTCCGCGTGGTGTCATTCCCGCCAACAATCAGAAGAATGACATTCCCCAAATATTCCTTCGGGTTCATATTCCGTGTCGCATCACCATGGGCGAGCATCGAAATGAGATCACCACCAGGGGTCGTAGAATTAACCCGCTCGTTCCACAGTCTGGTGAAATATTCCCCACACTCCAGGAGGATATCATTGCGCTCCTCCATTGAGGAAATCAGCGGTCCATTAACGTCTGCAGTCGCAATGTCTGACCAGTATGTCAGCTTCCGCCGATCTTCCCAGGGGAAATCAAACAGCGTTGCCAGCATCTGCGTCGTCAGCTCAATAGAGACGCGATCGACCCAATCAAACGTTTCATTGATCGGCA
>JAJFGY010000186.1 GCA_021775935.1 Alphaproteobacteria bacterium | reverse complement strand
GCGCCCAAAGCGGCTGCCCCGGCGCCTGCACCCAAAAAGGATCGCGGCAGCGGCATGGTCTTGCGCACCTTGACCGAAGAAGAAAAGAAAGCGCGTGGCCGCGCGCTCGATATGGCGCGAGTGCGTGAAGAAGAAGATCGCAAACGCGCCGAAGTTGAAGCTGTCCGCCGCGCTGAAGACGAGAAAATACGCGCAAAAGAACAGGTTGAAGCAGCTAAGCGGGAGGCTGAAGAGGCCAAGCGCCTGAAAGCCGAAGAAGAAGCAAAGCGTCAGGCTGAGCTTGAAGCACAGAAGCGTGCAGAAGTTCCTTTGGCGCCGGGCGAAGAAAAGAAACCAACAGCTAAGACAGCGCCCAAGGCTGAAGATAAGAAGCCTCGTGGACGTCCGGGCGATTCAAAGCCAGCGACACCTCCAACCCGTCGGGTGGAGCCGCGTCGTCGTACAGGTAAGCTGACCATCGATAGTGCGCTTCGTGGGTCAGATGGCGATCGCCAAAAGTCTCTCGCTGCCATGCGCCGTCGTGCTGAGCGCGAAAAGAAAAAAGCCATGGGCACAGCGGGGCCGGCAGCGAAAGTTGTCCGCGAGGTCGTGATCCCGGAAGCCATTACCGTTCAGGAACTGGCCAACCGAATGGCTGAACGCGCCGTTGATGTCATCAAGATCCTGATGAAGCAGGGTGAGATGGTGACGATCAATGATGTGATCGACAGCGACTCTGCCCAACTCATTGCTGAGGAAATGGGTCACACCGTAAAACGGGTCTCAGAGGCTGATGTGGAAGCAGGCTTGGTGACCGATGATGATACTGATGAGGTGAAACAGCCTCGCGCGCCGGTTGTCACGGTTATGGGCCATGTTGACCACGGGAAAACCTCCCTGCTCGACGCGCTTCGCCAGACAGATGTCGTCGCCGGTGAAGCAGGCGGCATTACCCAGCATATTGGTGCCTATCAGGTGAACATCGCATCAGGTGACAAAATCACCTTCCTCGATACGCCGGGCCATGAAGCCTTTACCTCTATGCGGGCACGTGGCGCGCAAGCCACAGACATTGTGATCCTTGTTGTGGCCGCAGATGATGGTGTGATGCCTCAGACGATCGAAGCGATCAATCATGCCAAAGCCGCAGAAGTTCCAATCATTGTCGCCATCAATAAGTGCGACAAGCCCGCAGCTGACCCGGCGCGGGTGAAGAACGAACTGCTGCAGCATGAGATTTTTGTCGAAGACATGGGCGGTGACATTCAAGCCGTTGAAGTCTCAGCGCACACCAAAGCAGGTCTTGATAAGCTGGAAGAGGCCATTGTGCTTCAGGCAGAAATTCTGGAGCTGAAAGCCAACTCTTCTCGCCCTGGCGAAGGCGTGATCGTCGAAGCCAAGCTCGACAAGGGCCGGGGTCCTGTCGGCACGCTTCTCATTCAGCGCGGCACGCTTGCTGTCGGCGACATTCTTGTTGCCGGTGCTGAGTGGGGTAAGGTGCGCGCGCTTATCAATGACCGCGGCGAAAGTGTTGAGAGTGGCGGTCCATCAGAACCGGTAGAGGTTCTGGGTCTGAACGGAACACCAGAAGCCGGTGATGTCTTCGTGGTGGTTGATACCGAAGCGCGGGCCCGTGAAGTCGCTGATTATCGTCAGCGTCTACAACGCGACAAGCGTGTTGGTGGATCTGGACGCACATCGCTTGATCAGATGCTGACACAGCTGAAAGATGCAGATCGTCAGGATCTTCCAATCGTTGTGAAGTCTGACGTGCAAGGTTCAGCCGAAGCAATCGTACAGGCGATGGAGAAACTGGGCACAGACGAAGTCTCTGCTAAAATCGTCCATTCTGGCGTTGGCGGGATCACGGAAGCAGACGTCACTTTGGCCGATGCCTCAGGGGCGCCGGTCATAGGCTTTAACGTCCGGGCAAACGCTCAGGCGCGGTCAGCTGCCCGCGCAACCGGCATTGAGATCCGCTACTATTCGGTGATCTACGATCTGGTTGATGATGTGAAAGCTGCAATGTCTGGTCTCTTGTCACCAGAAATCCGCGAAACCTTCAACGGCAATGCCGAAATTCTCGAAGTGTTCAACATCTCGAAGGTGGGCCGTATTGCTGGGTGTAAGATCACAGAAGGCACTGTGAAGCGCGGATCGAAAGTCCGGCTTATTCGCGACGATGTTGTGATCCACGAAGGCACGCTCTCTACGCTGAAGCGCTTCAAGGACGAAGTGAAAGAAGTTGGTAGCGGCCAGGAATGTGGCATGAGCTTCGAAAACTATCAGGACATGCGTGCTGGTGACGTGATCGAGTGCTTTGATGTGGAATCGATCGCCCGGTCTCTGGACTAACGGTGTTGGGCTGATCAGGTCCGTTTTAGGAACGAAGTTGCGTGGAGACTGTCCGGGAATAGCCGGGCAGTCTTCTCCTTTTTAAGATGAAGAGATATGAGCCAGCGTCGTAAAGGCACAATCAAAGCGCCATCAGGAAGAGCCCCAAGCCAGCGACAGCTGCGCGTTGGCGAGCTGTTGCGTGCTGCCTTGTCCGAGATACTGACCCGCCGTGACGTGTTGGACCCTGTCCTGCGAGAAGCAATCATCACCGTGTCGGAAGTCCGGGCAAGCCCCGACCTGAAAAATGCTGTGGCTTACGTTGTTCCGCTGGGCCATGCGGACCCGACATCGGTGGTGGACGCGCTCAACCACGCCAAAAAATATTTCCGGGGTGAGGTTTCTCGAGCGGTCACGCTAAAGCACATGCCTGAGCTGGTGTTTTCGGCCGACACAACGTTTGATTACGCTGAAAGCGTGGATGCCATGTTGAGCTCGCCAAAGGTTGCCCAAGACTTGAAAAAGGCGGACCTGAATGACGAAAGCTCAAGCGCGGACGGCGAGGACTAGCGATGGGGCGCCGCAAGAAGGGCGATCCGGTCTCTGGCTGGGTGATCGTCGACAAGCCTGTCGGGCCAACCTCTACGCAAGTCGTGGGCGCCATTCGCAGGCTTTTTAATGCCCAGAAAGCGGGCCACGCAGGCACTCTTGATCCATTAGCAGAAGGTATTCTTCCCATTGCTCTTGGGGAGGCAACCAAGACCATCCCCTTTGTCGTCGATGGGGAGAAGGTCTACCGATTTACCGTCAAATGGGGGTCTGCGACCTCAACGGATGACGCTGAGGGTGACATCGTCGCATCGAGTGATGAGAGGCCCCTGGAGAGCGCTGTAAAGACGGCTCTGGAGGGGTTTAGGGGTGAAATCAGCCAGGTACCACCCCAATTCTCCGCCATCAAGGTGGGCGGCGAGAGGGCCTATGACATCGCCCGTGACGGAGAGACGGTGGAGCTGAAATCACGGGTTGTCACCATCTACGAGGCTGATCTTGTCGAAACGCTGGATGTGGATCACTCCATCTTTGAGATCGTCTGTTCCAAAGGCACCTATGTGCGGGCGATCGCCCGTGATTTAGGCGAGGTTTTGGGCTGTTTTGGCCATGTTGTGGCGCTGCGGCGGCTGGCAACGGGCCCTTTTGAAGAAGAACGGTCGATTTCGCTGGATAAACTCAAGGAGTTCGGCAATAGTGCCGCCGCTCACCCGACCTTGTGGGAGCACCTGCATCCGCTTGAGACCGCGCTGGACGACATCCCGGCGGTGGCCGTAAGCGAGGCAGATGCATTCCGTTTGAAGCAAGGTCAGGCGATTTTGTTGCGCGGCCGTGACGCACCGGTGTTTGAAGGCATTGCCCTCACCGTTGCAGGCGGAACGCCGGTTGCCCTGGCTGAATATGACCGGGGTGAATTGAAACCGGTTCGCGTGTTTAACCTGACCGATCAGGGCCCGCCTCGGACGCCAAGTGTGGCATCCAGCGACGGGTTTTGAGTTCCCGGTCGATTTTTAGGAGTTGCCGATGTCGATCTCAGCTGATCGCAAGCAAGAATTGATTAAAGAATTCGCCCAAGGTGAGGGTGATACCGGCTCGCCGGAAGTACAGGTTGCCATTCTGACAGAACGGATCACCAACCTGACAGGCCATTTCAAAACCCACGGCAAGGACAATCACTCCCGCCGCGGCCTTTTGAAGATGGTGAGCCAGCGCCGTCGTTTGCTCGACTATGTACGGGGCAAAGAACAAGCGCGCTACGAAGCGTTGATCAAGCGCCTCG
>JAJFGY010000185.1 GCA_021775935.1 Alphaproteobacteria bacterium | reverse complement strand
CTCTTTGTGAAAGAATGCCCCCATTAAATTCGGAAACCGGGAGGCTTCATGTCCAGCAATATCAATCGCCAATTTCGCCTTAAGAGCCGACCAGTCGGGAAAATCAAAACCACCGACTTCGACCTGGTCGAGGAGCCGGTTCCCACTCCGGGCCCAGGGGAAGCTGTCATTCGCAACCTCTATCTCAGCCTCGACCCTACCAACCGCATCTGGATGTCGGACATGGATCAATACATGCCGCCGGTTGAAATCGGCGCGGTGATGCGCGGCGGTGGCATTGGCAAAGTAGTCGCGTCCAACTCCGACGCCTTTAAAGTAGGCGACACCGTGAGCGGCCTGCTTGGATGGCAGGACTATTACGTGGCAGGTCCCAACGATGAAATCCCTGTTGGGGTTCTGCCAGCAGAGCTTCCTGTTGGCCTACCAACCATGCTGGGCGCCTGTGGACTGACCGGACTGACCGCCTATTTCGGACTTCTTGAACTTGGCAAGCCCAAGGCCGGCGAAACCGTTATCGTCTCGGCAGCCGCCGGAGCGGTCGGTTCTGTTGTCGGGCAAATCGCCAAACTCAATGGATGCCGTGCTGTTGGCATCGCCGGCGGTCCGGAAAAATGCAAATGGATCATTGAGGAACTAGGATTTGATGCGGCTATTGACTACAAGGCGCCGGACTGGCGTGAGCAGCTAGAGGCTGCCACGCCAGATGGCATCGATGTAAATTTCGAAAATGTCGGCGGCGAGATCATGGAAGCCGTGATGGCACGCATGAACCTGTTCAGCCGCATGCCACTCTGCGGCATGATTTCCGGCTACAACACCGATGAACCCATGCGCGGTGACTTCTCACCCATTCTCATGCGGCGGATAAACGTCCGCGGCTTTATCGTGACAGACTTCCTGGAGAAATATGCAGAGGCCACCATGGAATTGGCTACCTGGGTCGCAACCGGAAAGATCAAGAGCCAGGAGACAATTGTCGAGGGATTGGAAAGCGCCCCAACCGCTGTGAACAAGCTGTTCGAGGGCGAAAATCTGGGCAAGCTGGTCGTAAAAATCGCAGACGAATAGAGTAAAACCAGGAACCAATGCGAAGGCAGGTGTCCTCCAGCGTTCACCGCATATGAAAAATTGGCTATATTTTTCATGATTGGCATGATATTTTCACCAGATGGTTGATGCAGACGAAATTTCGGACGAAACCCGTCAGGTGGCCAAGGCGATTGGCCGTGATGTTCGAGCACTCCGCCGAACCCGTGGCCTAACCCTGCAAGCGCTCGCAGATCGCATCAGTCGCTCCGTGGGGTATGTAAGCCAGATTGAGCGCGGCATTTCCAATTTGGGCGTCGACGATCTGCGCAAACTGGGCGCTGCCTTGAATGTTCCCATTGGTTTCTTCCTCGAACACCATGATGCAGATCCGGCGGACCGGGGCACCGTCGTGCGCGCAGAAGCGCGTCGTCGTGTTGGCACACGCGCTGAAGGGTTCACTGAGGAATTGCTGTCACCAGACATGACTGGCAGTTTTGAGATGCTGCGAACAGAAATCGCGCCTGGTGCAACCAGCAAACATCTCATTCATCGTCCAACTGAAGAGGCCGCCTTCCTTATCAGCGGCGAGTTAGAAGTCTGGGTTGAAGATCGCCACTACGTCCTGGCCCCCGGCGATGCGTTTCGTTTTCACGATCAGAATGTGCGCTGGCATAATCCCGGCAGCGTGGCCGCTATCCTCGTCTGGGTTGTCGCCCCACCTGTCTACTAGTCAGAGCTTGTAGCATCATGACCACCACGCTTCCTTCTGAGGCATCCATCATCATTATTGGCGGCGGTGTCATTGGGTGCTCCCTCGCTTACCATCTAGGTGAGCTTGGGCAGAAAGACGTGCTGCTTCTCGAACGCAAACAATTGACGAGTGGCACAACGTGGCATGCGGCGGGGCTGGTCGCTCAATTGCGAGCAACCCGTAATCTGACTCAGCTCGCCAAATACTCCGCCGATCTCTACACCACACTTGAAGCAAAGACTGAGCTTGCAACCGGGTACCGCCAGACCGGGTCAGTCTCTCTGGCACTTACAAAAGAGCGTCTTGAAGAGTTGCAACGGAATGCGGCTATGGCTTCCATCTTCGGTGTGGAGGCTGAAATGCTCTCCCCTGCCGAATGCCTGAAGCTCTACCCGCATTTAAACCTTGAGGGCGTTGAAGGTGGTGTCCATGTGCCCGGCGACGGCCAGGCCGATCCTGTCAACGTCACCATGGCACTGGCCAAAGGCGCGCGCATGGCCGGTGTCCAAATTGTTGAACAGGTCAAAGTCACCGGCATAACCCAAACGGACGGACGTGTGACTGGTGTCACGACGGAACAGCATCCTGTCAGAGCCCCCATCGTCGTCAATTGCGCTGGCATGTGGGCGCGCGAAGTCGGACAAATGGTGAGCGTCAATGTCCCCCTTCATGCCGCAGAACATTTTTATGTCGTCACAGAACCTCTAGCGGACTTGGCGAAAGACCTGCCTACCCTCCGCGTCCCGGATGAAGAAGCCTATTTCAAAGAAGACGCAGGAAAGCTGCTCATCGGCGCATTTGAAAAAACTGCCAAGCCCTGGGGTATGGACGGTATTCCAGAAAGCTTCTGCTTTGATGAACTGCCGGAGGATCTTGATCACTTCACGCCCATTCTGGAAAAAGCCATTGCGCGCATACCCATGCTGGAGAGCGCAGGCATTGCCACATTCTTCAATGGACCGGAGAGTTTCACGCCAGATGACCGCTATCTTTTGGGCGAAGCACCAGAACTCAAGAACTTCTACGTCGCTGCCGGGTTCAACTCTATCGGCATTCAGTCCGCCGGAGGGGCTGGCAAAGCGCTGGCAGAATGGATTGTTGGTGGGCACCCTCCGTTTGATCTCTGGGATGTCGACATTCGTCGCATGACCTCGTTTCAAAGCAACAAAACCTACCTGTTCAACCGTACGAAAGAATCCCTCGGCCTGCTCTATCAGGACCACTTCCCCTACCGACAGTATGAAACCAGCCGCGGCATCCGGAAATCTCCGCTGCACGCACGATTGCAGGAGCTGGGTGCTTGCTTTGGAGAGGTGGCGGGCTGGGAACGCCCCAATTGGTTCCTGAGCAAAGAAGAACGCGAGGCGGGGAAATCTCCTGCCTATGACTATTCTTGGGGACGGCAAAACTGGTTTGCAAATGCAGCCGCCGAACACCATGCCGTTCGAAATGGTCTCGCCTTCTTTGATCTTTCTTCGTTCGCCAAGTTCCGTGTCGAAGGGCAGGACGCAGAAGCGGTACTGCAACATATCTGCGCCAACGACATTGACGTTGAGCCAGGTCGCATTGTTTACACCCAGTGGTTGAATGAGCGAGGCGGTATCGAAGCAGACCTCACGGTCACAAGATTGTCTGAGCGCGCCTTCCTGATTGTCACAGCACCCGGCGTCCATCAGCGCGACTGGAATTGGCTCACCCGCCACATTCCAGAAGACGCGCATTGCATCGCGACAGACGTGACATCCGGCGAAGCCGTTATTGCACTCATGGGGCCAAAGTCGCGGGACTTCCTGCAATCACTTACCCCCGACAACCTCTCAAATGACGCTTTCCCGTTTGCCACCGCTAGGGCCATTGAGCTCGGCATGGCAAATGCGAGGGCCCACCGCATCACTTATGTAGGCGAGCTGGGGTATGAGCTCTATGTCTCAGCCGATATGGCCCTGCATATTCTTGATACGCTGCTGGAAGCCGGGCAGAACTGGGGCCTCACGCCCGCAGGCATGCACGTGCTGGACGCATGTCGGATCGAAAAAGGCTATCGCCATTTCGGGCATGACATTTCAGACGAAGATCATGTGATTGATGCGGGTCTGAGCTTCGCCGTCAAAACCGATAAAGCCGAAACACCCTATGGCCCCTTTATCGGGCGCGAGGCTGTTTTACGTGTGAAGACAGAAGGTCCCAAAACCCGATTGCTTCATTTTCAGCTGCACGATCCCGACCCCCTGCTCTTTCACAACGAACCCATCTATTGCGATGGCAAACAAGTGGGCTATCTGACATCGGGGAGTTATGGGCATGCATTGGGTGCCGCTGTCGGCATGGGCTACGTGCCCCGCGCACCAGGTGAAAAGCTGGCAGAACTTGAGAATAAAACCTACGAAATAGATGTGGCCGGCAAGCGGATAGAAGCTACCGCGTCCATCAAACCCCTATATGATCCACAATCCGCGCGGGTGCGAGCCTGATGGATCAGGAATGAGGAGAAGAGACATGAGTGTGCAAGAATTTCAGCTAAAGCGAGTGACAGGTTCACTTGGCGCAGAGGTTTCCGGCGTGACGTTGAACAATCTATCGAACGAAGAGTTCGATGGGATTTGCACAGCCTTTGCTGATCATTCTGTCCTCGTCTTCCGCAATCAGGACCTGACCCACGACGAACAGGTCGCGTTTGCCAGGCGTTTTGGAGACCTCGAAGTCCACCCCATCGTCAACGGCATGGAGGGCCGTCCGGAGATGATCAAGATGTTAAAGCCTGCAGGTGAGTCCGCGAGTTTTGGTGTTGGCTGGCACACAGACAATTCCTTCTTCGAAGAACCAAGCATGGGCTCCATCGTCTATAGCCATGTTGTACCGCCTCATGGAGGAGACACGCTCTTTGCCAATCAATACCTCGCCTATGAACGCCTCTCAGATGGCATGAAACGGATGTTGGACAATGTAAGCGCCGTTCACTCAGCAAAATACGCCTACACCTCAGATACCGCTGAAGCGAAATATGAAGGCAAGACCGCCATCACGTATAAGCGCTCAGACAGCGTCTACGACGAGGTCATCCACCCGGTCGTTCGCACACACCCAAACACAGGCCGCAAGGCACTCTATGTAAACCCCATGTTCACAATCCGCTTTGAAGACATGAGCGAAGAGGAAAGCAAACCACTGCTCGACTATCTTTTCGCTCATTGCACAAGACCGGAATTTTGCTGTCGCGTGCCCTGGGATCCGAAGATGGTCACCATGTGGGACAATCGCTGCGTGCAGCACTATGCAGTTGATGATTATGTCGAATATGAACGCCTGCTCTACCGGGTTACCGTGAACGGTGAGAAGCCGGTCTAACCTGAAATGAACGAAACACTTCTCATCATTGACGGCTATGACAAAACCGGGCGGGCAAATCTGACGAAGGCAGGCTGTACGCTCGCGGGAACGCTCTATGAGCGGATGATCAAACGCTTTCTCCCCGACGCCGACATCACAATCCTGCATCCAGCTGATCCGGATGAAGCATTGCCTATTGGCACGGACCTTTCCTCGTTTGACGCAGCGCTTTGGACCGGCTCAAGCCTCACAATCTATCATCAGACGCCAGACGTGACCCGACAAGTGGATCTGGCCCGCGCACTCTATGCAGCGGGCACCCCGAGTTTTGGAAGTTGTTGGGCACTGCAGATGGCATCACTGGCAGCCGGTGGCACGTGTCGGCTAAATCCCAAGGGCCGCGAATTCGGTATTGCGCGCAAAATCGCGCTGACAGACGACGGGCGCGCCCACCCACTCTATGCGGGCAAACCACCCGTCTTTGACGGGTTCACAAGCCACTTCGATGATGTAGAAAGTCTGCCCTCAGGCAGTGTTCATCTCGCCGGGAACAACGTCACACCCATCCAGGCCGCCATTGTCGAACATCAGGGAACACCCTTTTGGGCTGTGCAATATCACCCTGAATATGATCTGCGCGAGGTTGCCGCCCTCACCCGCTTCCGAATGGACGGCCTTGTTGAGACCGGCTATTTCAGCGACCACACAGCCGCGAACAAGTTCATTGCCGACCTCGAAACACTACACGCCGACCCTTCTCGCAAAGACATCGCCTGGCAGCTTGGGATCGATCAGGACGTGATGGACGCAGACATCCGCACCCTTGAAGTCAAAAACTGGATCGAGACCATTCTTCGATCCGCCTAGCGGGTATCAGTCACGGATACGCAGGATCAAAGACTGACTGGCACTTGCCATCAGTTCTCCGTTCTCGGCAAACAGATGCATCCGACCATGCGCAAATCCATTATGGACACCGTGGATACGGATATCGAGCAGCACCCATTC
>JAJFGY010000184.1 GCA_021775935.1 Alphaproteobacteria bacterium | reverse complement strand
CTTGCCAACCACCTCACGGGAAGTCTCACGCGCATTTGAGCCTTCCGTGAACACATTAATCATACCCCAAATCCCGCACGAATGGCGCAAGCCTTGGCAAAACACCTTCCAAATGGGTTTCATAGCGCTGCCACCTGCCCGTCGCGCGGTCATAGAGAGGTTGGGTCACCTGGCCATAGGAGGGCGTACGAATGCCCCCACGTGCATGAGCGTGTGCAACATGGTCTGCCTGTCCCTCCTCCCAGGAGAGGTCCAGAAGCGACAGGGTGTCGCCGAGCGCGGCCTTCGGATCATCGATCAGCGCTTCGTAGCGCACTTCAGCGACGTTAAGAGACAGCATGTCTCGATACTGAGCCCAGAGAGACATAACCGCTTCATAAAGTGCCGCACTGTCTTTCAACGTTAGAAAATGGGCCATTGAGGCATTGAGCTGAAAATCCTGCATGAAGCAGGACAGCACAGCATCGGCTGGATGGCGAAGCGCCAGAATGATCCGTGCCTCCGGAAACACCCGCGCAATCAGACCCACATGAATGATGTTAAGCGGCAGTTTGTTGATGACGGTTTTTGCATGGGGGTCAAACCCTGCGCCCTCAAGCTGGGAGACGTAGAGGGTGCGTAGCTCATTGATACTTTCAACGGTCAGATCAGCAAGCCCGGCTGGATAGCCGCCGACTTTCTCCACACCATCGCGCAGCGGCAGAAGCACCGGCAATTCTTCAATCACCTCAATGTCCCCATGCGCATCTAGAAACTGATCAAGCAGGGTCGTGCCCGACCGGGGAAAGCCGACAAGAAACACCGGCGCCGGAACGGGAACAAGCTCTTCTGCAGAAATCAGCGGCCACGATGCCACCCAATCTGATGAGAAGGAGTCTTTGAGCGCAAGAACCTGGGACATATAGGCCGACTTATCGATCCCACTTTCCAAAAGCTGTTGGCCAGCCGCATCGTTCTGCGCCACAAAATGATCAAACGCGTCGGCGGCATCGCCCAACCGGTCATAGACCTGCGCCAACTCGCCATGGATCAACCGGCGGCCCCCGGGGGGGAGTGCTGCAACTGACACACGCTCCAGGCGGTCACGAGCCGCCTCCAGATCACCCTGCCGGCGTTTCACACTCGACCAGATCCGAAGGGCGCCAGGCAGATCGGGCATCTGCGCCAGGACCTTCTCAGACGCGGCAAAAGCCCCCTCCAGATCGCCAAGGCGTTCAAGTGCATTCGCCAGGCCGAGATGCAGCATCGGTCCGTCAGGTCGGGCCTCTAGACCTTTTTCGTAGGTTGCCTGAGCACGGGCAAAGTCGCCCTGCGCCAACAGAAACTGTCCGAGATGCAGGTAGCCTTGCGGATCCTTTGGAGAGAGACGGATCAGCGCTTCAAAGTCAGAAATGCAGTCTGCTGACCGGCCCTCCTCCGCATTGAGCGTGCCCCGATTGAGGTAGGTACCGGGAAAATTGGGCTCCAGCGTCACAGCTTTGTCATAGGCAGCGCGCGCTTCAGCAACTTTGCCCAATTGTCGCCGTGCATTGCCCAGATTGACGTGCAGGAAGGCTTTTCCGGGAACTTGCGCAATCGCGAGCCCAATCAGTTTCTCAGCCTGACCGGGGTTACCTGTTTTGAGACATATAAGTCCCATGAGGTGCAAAACATCCGGGTGATTGGGCGCTTGCTGGCGCAATTGCTCCGCAAGCTTGGCGGCCTCATGAATTTTACCGCCATCGAAAAATTGGAATGCCTGGCGCAACATATCCTGAGGGGTCGCGGTGACCGTCTTTTGTGTCATGAGATCCTGAAATTTGAAGAAACACAGTCTTGCCCATCCGGACAGGCCAAACAGGTGACGCAGTTTGCCACAGAGCGCGCCAAAAACCCAACAGGCCAATGCTGCCGAGAGCCCCAGTCGGCCGCCTCGGTGACCCGGCAGATATTGCCGAGAGAGGCGCGGCATCATCCACTAACCCATTGATTTTAAAGCATGTCTTTCCGGCCTTCTATTTGCATCTGAAAGCAGACGACAACCCGGAGATGCGCCTTCATGGACGCCGTTGCAGCAGACCTACCGCTTTATCTACAGATGAGCCGCTATACCAAGGGCTCAAAAGCTGTGATGGAACTGCGCACAGAGCGCTATCTCGCTGAGCAGGCCGCCCAGACGGCGAAGGTTGAGGCCAGCGACGATATGCTGATCACCGGGTCAATTGCTGAAGCACCCACCGGGGCAAACGGGGAAGGCAGCAGCGAAACATCAGACGATGACGGTTTTTCCTTCGATGACTTTCTCGACATGATCAACCCTCTCCAGCACCTACCCATTGTCTCGACTTTCTATCGGGAAATGACTGGCGACGAAATGGACCCCGCATCCCGGATTGTTGGCGGCGCGATCTATGGCGGCGCTATTGGCGCTGGCGTTTCTCTTGCAGAAGCAGTGCTGGAACAAGCAACCGGCGATGATGTGGGAGGCCACGTCATGTCGTTGCTGCAGGGATCAACACCGGCACCCAACATGCAAACCGCCATCGCGTCAGCGTCCACACCAGGTGCAAACCAACCACCTGTGACCCACGCGAGCACGCTGGAAGTAACAGCCGAGCAGCCCACTGCCCCCCTTCCAACCTTAAGCGCCGAGGCCTTTAACGCCCTGCTGACCCAGGGCGAGCAACCCCGGCGCGTCCCGGCACCACAACACGTGCCAGATGGCCCAGCAGATATTGCAGCAGCAATGGCGATGGCCCTCGACGAATATGATTTTATCAAACTGGTAGACGATGAAGAGCAAGCGTTTTGATGCTTGCGCAGCTTGCAGCGTCAGCCCCGCTTTTCTAGACTCCTGTCATGATCATCACAGTAACCGGTAAGCCTGGGGCAACCATGGGCACGCTGACCGCAGGCGACATGACAGTTCCCTGCGCGCTAGGTCGCTCGGGCATTGTTACGGACACCAGGAAGAAAGAGGGTGACGGCGCAACACCGGCAGGGCGCTGGCCAATGCGGCGCCTTCTCTACCGCGCAGACAGGTTGGCTGTACCTCAATGCAACCTTCCCATAAGCCAGATTGCGCCAACAGACGGTTGGTGTGATGCGCCTGAAGATCCGCTCTACAATCAAGCAACCGCCCTGCCCTACCCGGCCAGCACTGAAATGCTCTGGAGGGATGACGACCTCTACAATCTCTGTGTGGTCCTCGGGCACAATGATGATCCGGTTGTCCCTCACAAAGGAAGCGCGATCTTTTTCCATGTTGCAAAACAACAGGACACAACGCTCTGCCCAACAGAAGGCTGCGTCGCGCTGCCGCAAGAGACACTCATCCGTGTTCTGATGAACTGTTCGCCAAGCACGGTCATGGAAATCCTCCTGGAGGATCAGGACTAGCGAAGCGGGCTTGTTGGCAAAGGCTAAGGGGCGGTCCGTGAGCCAAAAATGGCGCTGCCCACCCGAACATGGGTTGCACCAAACTCGACGGCTGTTTCAAAATCGCCGCTCATACCCATGCTCAATTTCTGAAGATTATTTCGCTGCGCAATTTTCTCAAGCAAGGTGAAATGAAGGGCAGGCTCCTCGTCAACAGGAGGGATGCACATCAATCCTACAACGGGAAGAGAAAGCTCCTCCCGGCAGAGCCGCACAAAGGCATCAACCTCTTCTGGCAACACGCCCGCTTTTTGAGGTTCGGCGCCCGTGTTTACCTGAACAAACAAATCAGGCAGCGCTTGGCCCTTGTCGCGCTCAGCCACCAGCGCGCGCGCAAGCTTTTCGCGATCAAGCGTTTCGATCACATCAAACAGAGAAATGGCGTCGTCGACTTTATTGCTTTGCAAAGGGCCGATAAGGTGAAGCTCGATATCTGAAAAACTCTCCCGCAATCCAGGCCATTTCCCATGCGCTTCTTGAACCCGGTTTTCACCAAACACCCGCTGACCGGTTTCCAGAACCGGTCGGATATCATCTGGCGCGAAGGTTTTGGAGACCGCAACAAGGGTGACGTCTCCGACTGCGCGTCCTGCCGCCTGCACCGTTGCAGCGATGGCCTGTCGCACCAGCTCAAGGCGCGCGGGCGATGTTAAGGTATCTTGCGTCATGGGTCGGACATTATGCGTGAGGACCTCCCATGACAAGTCGGCACACACACCTGCCAAAGCGCCTGGCACTTACCGATGAGCAGCGTGGCGGCAGCGCCTTTGACCAGCTGGCGTGCCTTGGACCCGCTGACGCGATTATCCTCCGGCACTATGGCCTTGCCTCTAAAGAACGAGCCGACCTTGCCAAAGCACTGCGTCTGGCAAGCCGCGCCAGG
>JAJFGY010000183.1 GCA_021775935.1 Alphaproteobacteria bacterium | reverse complement strand
ACCGCCGACACCACCGAAGTAGGAGCCGTCAATGCCCATGTCATTGTCGCTAGCTTGTTCAACCCAACCATCATAGTAGCGCTGAGCTTTTGCACACTGACAAGCGTTGTCGCCTTCGCGGCCACCATTGTCGAGCGCAGCGAGAAGACGCGAACGGCCTTCCTGCAATTCGCCAAGAGCTTCAGGCAAAACTGCAAAGTTTGCTGGGTCATACGGCATTACCGTCTGACCAGAAGCCGCAGCGCGGCCTCGCTCTACGATACGTGCTGTATCGATCCAGTCGCAATCAACATATGCTTCTGAAGTAGCACGGTCTTGGTATTCCCGCGCGAGACAGGCGTTAAAGTCGCTGCCTGAAATTTCCTCGCTGAGGTAGGACTCAGCATGCCAAGTACCGCAAGCGGCCAAACCCAACATCGCCCCTACCGCAATCATCCGGGATAGAATTTTCATCCCACTCTCCGTCGTAGTTTTAAGCACACCCTTCGTACATACGAAGGTCCCGGACCCCACCGGTCTGCCATTAATGAACCCAATTGGTCGCATGGTTCGACACGATCCATCAAGGTGGTTTCAGGTTTTAGCCTTAATTGCAGCCGCAGAGTCACACCGAAGCAACACCTGTGGGCCAAAATGTGACAGTTTTGGGCATCCTGCCCTCCCATTAACCAATTCTGGCTCACTTCCGCCAAAAAATCGGCGGCGAAACGATCGAATCTCCGTGGCTTTAAACCCGCCTTTACCTGTCTGACCCATATTGGGTCATAGCCACTGCCTGACACGCGCGCTCCCGCTTGTCGTTTCAGTGGCGTCATTTTTTGATTCGCCGCTCGCTTTCGTGAGCGGACAGGGGAACCAGAGGTAAGCATGGCTCAAACGGTACTAGTCGTCGACGATGATCCGGCCCAGCGACGTATTCTCGAAGAAGTCGTCAGCCGCGATGGCTACCGTGTGGTCAGTGCAGACGGGGGCGATCCAGCTCTCGACATTCTAAATGGCCCCAATGGAAAAGACATTTCCTGCATGATCCTCGATCTGGTGATGCCAGGCATGGACGGGATGGAAGTGCTGGACGCCATCGCCCCCACCCATGGCGACCTGCCAGTGATCGTCTTGACCGCCCAGGCAGGTGTTGAGACCGTGGTGAAGGCCATGCGCGCTGGTGCCGACGATTTTGTCATGAAACCCGTGAGCCCCGAGCGTCTCTATGTCTCTATTCGCAATGCCCTCAAAGTCACCGCTCTTGCAGGAGAAGTGAACCGGCTACAAAAGAAGGCCAAGGGTCAGCTCACCTTTGACGATATTATTGCAGGTGCCCCCTCAATGGCGCCTGTCCTGAAACTGGGCCGCAGGGCAGCTCAATCCAACATTCCCGTTCTTATTGAAGGCGAAAGCGGTGTCGGTAAGGAATTGATCGCCAGCGCCATTCAAGGCGAAAGCGACCGCGCTGGCGGCCCCCTCATCACCGTCAATTGCGGCGCCATCCCCGAAAACCTGATCGAAAGCATTCTCTTCGGCCATGAAAAAGGCGCCTTCACCGGTGCCTCGGAGAAACATGCCGGTAAATTTGTCGAAGCAAGCGGCGGCACCCTCTTCCTGGATGAGATAGGTGAACTGCCTCTGGAAATGCAGGTAAAGCTTCTTCGGGCCATTCAAGAAGGTGAAGTGGACCCGGTCGGCGCCAAGCGGCCGGTAAAAGTCGACATCCGTCTTATCTCCGCGACCAACCGCGACCTCATTCAAATGGTGACAGACGGCCGGTTCCGCGAAGACCTTTATTATCGCTTGAACGTCTTCCCATTATACCTCCCGCCCGTGCGTGAGAGAAAAGAAGACGTGCCCGATCTTGTGACCCATTTCGTTCAGCGCATCGCGGCGGAAGAAGGTAAGAAAATCGCAGGCGTTGCTGCCGACGCAATGGGCATGCTCGCCGCCTACGATTGGCCGGGCAATGTACGTCAGCTGGAAAACACTGTCTTCCGCGCCATCGTTCTCTGCGACAGCGATATGTTGACCATTGCCGACTTCCCGCAAATCGCAGCACAAGTCGATGGCTTTGAACCCATCGCCGCAACAATTCCTGCTGCAGCGACTGCTCACACCGAGCCACAGCCTGCCATGATCACTGGCGACACAGGCAATGCCTCGCCAAACGGGCTCGCTGCTTTTGCCCGCTCGACCTTCGGTGACGGTATTACGGTCACAGACGATGGCGGAGAGTTGCGCAAGCTCGAAGACATTGAAGCAGATCTCATCGCCATGGCCATCGACAAGTATAAAGGCCACATGTCTGAGGTCGCCCGTCGGTTGGGCATTGGTCGTTCAACCCTCTATCGCAAGGTCCGCGATCTCGGTCTTGACGTAACCCGGTAAAACCCATGCGGGTGCTATGGTTTTATAAAACCGCACCACGCTGATTGACCGCAGCGATGAGATCGACAACTCTGCATGGATGAGCCAGTCAGAAAACCTGCTGAGTTTGGTGAAGGACATCTACAGCGCTGTAGGTGAGCCGGAACGCTGGCCTGGCGCGCTCCAGCACGTCGCCGCGGGCATGAGTGGCGCAGGCGCCTTGTTCGAAGTGGTCGACAAACACTCCAAAACGCTTAACAGCGAAGATTCCGGCATTCTCAGTGCGTCCAGCCGAAACAATTATCAACGTCATTTTTACGCGATTAATCCTCGAGTGAAATTTTCCAGCCGGGCCGCAGAGGGCGCCATTTTCTATGATCGAACCATTGGCTCAGAAAAAGACCTCGATCATGACGAATATTACTCCGACTTTTTGGCACCATCAGGGTTGCGATATTTTATCTCAGCAAACCTCATCAACAATTCAAAGCGCCGCGTCACCTTCGCCATCCAGCGAAGCAAACGGCAGGGTCATGTAGACGACGCACATGTCGCGTCCATGCGCCTGCTCATGCCGCACTTAAGGGCCGCGTACGAAGCTACAGAGACGCTCCAGTCACATCGACAGAAAAACACCGAGCTGGTCGCAACGCTGGATGCACTTTCCGCACCTGCTCTCACCCTATCAAGCACGGGCGATCTCCTATTTGCCAATCAGGCGGCAGAAAAACTGCTGGCAACACCAGACGGCCTGTCTCTATCGGGAAAGCAATTGCGCACAGCCCGCCCCGAAGAACAGAAGACCTTGAACAAGGCCCTTTCAGCGGCGATGGCATTAGGCAGCGACAAGATTGCAGTCCCTCCGCTTGTTCGCATCTCCCGACCAGCGGGCGGCGCTCTTTTGGTGCGCGCTACGCCTTTAATGAAGGCACCCAGCAACAGAAACGAAGAGGGTCAGGCAATCCTCCTCGTCATCAATGAAGGTGTGCACGTTCCAGACTATGCCGTGGCCGCGCTGAAAGAGCTCTACGACCTGACACCAACAGAAGCTCACCTCGCCGTTGCGTTTGCGCAAGGCAGTGATCTCAAACGGCTCGCAGCAGACAGGGACCTAAGTCTCAATACAATCAGATGGCATTTTGGAACCATCCGCACGAAGCTCGGGGCGCACTCCCAAGCTGACATTGTCCGGATCGTGCTCGGGCGCATAAACGGCCTCTAACACTCACTTTTTTTTTTGCAAATATTGACCCGCCCCCATCCAAACAGATGGGGACAGAGACCTCGCTGCCTTGCTTGATGGAACCAAGGTTCAACCAGTGCGGGGGATAACGCAATGCGAAGGTTTCATCTGTGGGTTTTTGTAACTTTGTTGTGCTCAGCCATCGTCGGCACAAGCGCGCAAGCCGACGATAGCGCGACAACCCCCAGCTTTCCGATCAGTGGAACCGAGCTTGGTCTCTTCGATGGGAATGCCGCCGACAGAACCAATTCTCAAGTGACGCGTGCGCGCGCCGCTATCGCTGCATGCGACAGCGAAACATTCAATTCCGCGATCCAGGCCATCTACGGTGAAAAATCGCGCAGTGAAGTGAAGGCGAATGACAAAGACCTCATTGCCGGCCAATTGATAGACGTCCTGTTTGAAAGTCAGGACGAGAAAGACGCCACCACGCTTGGCGTCCTCACAGCAGACCTCCACAGAGAATGGCGTGAAGCCTGTGACAAACCCGAAACGCCGAGCAGCGCCGCAATCTTTGGCGCAGGCGCGAGCTTCTTTGCAGGGCTTCTCAACCTGCCAACCCAATCCTTTCTTGGATTTGAGAACCCCGGCACCCTCGCTCAAACCATCGGCGTGACAAATGGCGACAACGAAGCCCGCACGACCGGTGCATCTCTCGACGGCTCCGTCTTTTTCCCAGGACACGGGATTTTTGGGTCACAAGGATTCTGGACAGCCTTTGGCTATCTGAGGACCACTGCAAATGCATCCGGCACAACCGATACGATTGACCCCAATGGGGACGGGCTCCTTATCCCGGGTCCGCTTGGCGGCGCGTCAGGTTTCTCTCTGGTGAGCGCAGGCGGTCTGAACGTGGTGCGCAACGCAACCTATGAGGTGAACGCAGAATGGGATAGCTTTTATGCCAAAGGCGGCCTGCCCTTTGATTGCGGAGACATCAAGGTCACGCCGTTTGTGGGTGTCGCTTATAGCGATCAGGAAAGCATGAGCCGATTTGCGGGCTCGGTCCCCGGTTTCGGACGCAACTTCGCTTACAATACCGACGTCTATGTCGAAACCTTCAGCGGTCTCATCGGTGTCGATCTGATGAAAGATCTTGGCCGCGTCTCTGTACATGGTGGGGGTCTGGTCTCCATCGACTCCAATGATGGCAGCGGGACAGACCGACTGTCTTTCACAGGCGTTGCCGACAGCCAAGCATCTCTCAGCAACGATGAAACGACCTATGGCGGGCGGGCCTGGGCGGGTCTGACCTTTGGCACCGACAAGTCACCGTTCAAAGTCTCCATTGATGCCACGTACATCTACCAGGAGAACCTGCCGGTCATCATGAGGGACGGCGTCAATCCCGCCCGCCTGACCTATGACGATGGCGATGCGGTTGTCGGGTCGATCAGAGCCACATTCAGGTTCTAAAATTCAACCATTGCTCAGCGTTTTGCGTGAAGGTCGTACTTATCTCAAGTGCGGCCTTCGCCATTTATGATCGACGCGATGAGGTAAACATCTTCAATCACGCAGCCCTCGGCTCTTGACACTATGGGTCGCCCCACTTAAACGTATGTTATACGTTTCATTTGGAGGGAACATGGCGCGTGCGCGAACCATTGATGACGATGTGCTCATCAAGGCGATGAAGGGAGCCAACGGGCCCCTTTCTGCCTATGACCTTCTTGATCTGTTGCCTGAAGGGCCCAAGCCCAAACCACCGGCTATCTACAGGGCGCTCGACAGGTTGAGCACGGAAGGTCGGGTGCACCGCATTGAAAGCCTCAAAGCATTTATTCCCTGCGATGGTCACAATCACGCACACGAAACCGTTTTTGCAGTCTGTAGTGATTGCAATCAGGTGCAGGAAATAGAAGACCACCAGCTGTGCAATTTGCTGGGCGAATGGAAGAAGAAGACCGGCTTCATGCCGTCACAAAAGACATTTGAAATTCTCGGCCAATGTGCCGAGTGCAGACCCGCATGACGGTCTGACCTTAGCGGCCGTGAGCAGTTAGGCCGCAACTCGAAATTTGAACCA
>JAJFGY010000182.1 GCA_021775935.1 Alphaproteobacteria bacterium | reverse complement strand
AGTTGAGCTGAACGATGGGCGCAAGTGTTGGCCCAATTTCTTCATGCACAACAAGATCAGCAATCTGGTCGAGCTCAGTCTCTTCGCGATTGAGGATGATGAGCTTGGCGCCGTTCTTTTTTGCCATGATCGGAAACCCTGCCGCAGGATAAACCTTCAATAACGATCCAATGGCAATGAAGAGATCACAATCAAGCGTCGCTTCGGTTGCCTGTTCCATTTCTGCTTCGGGCATGGCTTGTCCAAACGAGATTGTCGCTGACTTGATGATCCCGCTGCAAAAAGTGCAATCCTGCGCCCTGCCATGCTCTTCATAATGCGTGCGAATTTCCGCAAGCTCATAGCGCGCTCCGCAATTCAGGCAGGTCGCATAGGTACTGTTCCCGTGGAGCTCGATCACTTTATCCACGGGCACACCGGAATTCTGATGCAGATTATCAACGTTCTGAGTGATCACATGGGTCACCTGCCCTGTATCAACCAGTTTGGCGACAGCCATGTGGCCCTTATTGGGCTCTGCGGCAGAGAAACTACCATCCATGGCAAATTTGCGCCGCCAAGCTTCAATTCGCATCTCTTCAGACGCCATAAAATCCCGGAAGTCGATGGGCGCCATCTTTGTCCACAATCCACCTGGACTGCGAAAATCGGGAATACCGGATTCAGTGCTGATCCCTGCACCTGTAAAGACAACCGCCTTTTGGCTCCGCTCAATCAATGCCTTCAATTCCGCTGACATGACGTCCCCCAAACAGATGTTTTGACCTTCTGGTCCGTTCCAGAAATGATACGCAAAACCACATCAACAAAGATAGGCCAACAAACCGATGCGCTATTTGCACACCATGGTCCGCGTGACCGATCTGGACGCTTCCCTGGAGTTTTACTGCACCCACCTCGGGCTGAAGAATGTCGGCCAGTATGACGTTGAAGCAGGCCGTTTCACCCTGGTCTTTCTGGCTCCCGAGGGTCAGGAGGATGCCCAAATCGAGTTGACCCACAATTGGGACCCCGAAGAACTCGATGAAGGCAGAAATTTTGGCCATTTGGCCTATCGGGTGGATAACATTTACGCGACCTGCCAGAAATTGAGCGACGCGGGAATCACCATCAATCGGCCGCCTCGCGACGGTCGCATGGCATTTGTACGCTCTCCAGACAACATATCCATAGAACTTTTGCGGGAAGGCGATGCGCTCGCACCTCAGGAACCTTGGGCCTCTATGGAGAATATCGGCCACTGGTAGGCCCAACCTGAACAGACTGTTCATCCAGCGTTCAAATGCACAAGATCACCTTCTCTCCTGAGGATGCGACGCCGATCCGCTTTGCAGATCGGTCCCACATTTGGGAAACGGATTGGGAGAAGGAAATGATACTCGCACGACTGGCACTCAGTGCCTGCTTGGTTGTTGGGACCATGGCGAGCCTGTCTGCCCCGGCTACGGCCGCGGGTCCGACGGGCATTGGTGGTCTGAACAGTAATAATGGAAATATCCACCATGTTCGTGACAGACGCGGCCATCACGGGCGTGGACATGGGCGCCACTATAGAGGTGGTCGCCATGGCGGCGGACATCATGGTAGAGGACATAGAGGCCGTGGAAACGGTCGTACAGGCGCTTTCATCGCCGGGGCTATCGTTGGGGGCCTTGTTGGCTGGAGCAGCGGCTATGGCTATCCACGCGCACACCACCAGCGTTACCAGCAACATCACCGGCCCTATTATGCGCCGCGTCGCCACCATCGTAGCAACCACTATGGAGGTCATTCGCGACGCCATTACAGCTATTCCGATGGTGGCTACAATGATCGTCACAGCTATCGCAGCCATGGCAACTCAGCCTGCCACCCTGTCAGCAAGTTCGGTTCCTGGCACGGGCGTCCAGCAAAAATAGGCGGGACCATGTGCTACAATGGGCGCGGACGGGGTTACGTCGTCTCGGGTAGTCGATATCTCATCCACTACCGCTGAATTTCAGCTGTTTACGCCGATTGAAACCCAAGCTCTGTCGGGATACGGTTTTCCTATGAAAACGCGTATTCCGACATTGTTGTGTCTAACCATCACCAGCATGCTTTTTGGCGGTGGAGCAGCCATCTCCGACACCATAGCGGCTGGTGCCCAGGAAAATCCCCGCACATCACCACATTACGACGTGCGGGATCGCGCCAACTATCGCGATCCACAGGCGTCTTATTGGGAAGGCTTCGAGCTTAAAAACGAGGGTGATTGCGACGCAGCAATCGAACGGCTCAGACCCCTTGCCCGAAATGGCCGCGGATACGAGTCCGCTCAACATGCCTATGGTCTGTGTTTGCTCTCCCTTGGCGGCTTGCCGGCGGAAAGAGGCGCTGCCTTCAACGCTGAACAGGTCTCGAACAATCAACAATTCCAAGACGGCCGGATGTGGGTTCTGCGCGCCGCAAATGCAGGAAATTTCCAGGCACAGCGAACCGTCCTCGCACTCTATGCCGCCAACATGGGACCAGACGACAACCCTGTTGAGCTTGGCAAATGGTTGCGCCTCTATGACGTCAATCCGCTACGGCTGACGCTCGGCGTGATTGAGCGGGATGATGGTCTTCGCACCTATCTCAAAGATACCCTCGCACGGTCAGACTTTCTGGCGGGGAAAGAACTCGCTCGAAACTGGACACCGACTTTTTGGGCACCGCCGGGTGTTCAATATTAGGGGCACGACAACCGCCATGTCCTGGAGGAACAACGAGACACACTACGGAACCATAGCCATTGGTTTTCATTGGCTGGTTGCCATATTCTTTCTCGGAAACCTGGGCTTGGGCGCCTACATGAGCACGCTTCAGCTCTCCGATCCCAATCTCTTTACCCTGTTCCAACTGCACAAATCATTCGGCGTGTGTATTTTTTGTGTGGTGATTTTCCGCATCGCATGGCGCTTAGTCGACACGCCCCCACCCTTGCCAGAAGACATGGTCTGGTGGGAGAGATGGGCGGCGTCGCTTACGCATCTAGGCCTCTATGCTGTACTTGTGGCAATGCCATTGACGGGGTGGATCATTGTCTCTGCGTCGCCGTTCAACATCCCTACCAGGGTTTTTGATCTGGTCGCATTGCCCCATATTGGCTTCATTGCGACAGATCCGGACAAGGATCAATGGCTTGCTCTCGGTGAATGGGGACATTGGCTTCTTGCCTGGTCGGCGGGTGCTGCTGTGTTCCTGCACGCTGCTGCGGCCCTTCGTCATCATTTTATTTTGAAAGACACTATCTTGCGCCGCATGCTGCCCATCAACGCCCGAGCCAAGGACGCTTCATGATCACCCGTTCTCTCATCTGTCTTGGTCTCATGACCACAACTGCCTTCGCTACCGATTGGTCCCTTGATCAAGATCGCAGCACCCTCACCTTTGAGGGCACACAAGGCGGCGTCCCGTTTCAAGGATCATTTGAGCGGTTTGGCGCAGACATATCCCTTGATCCAGACGACCTGTCATCTGCCACCATAAGCGTCACGATAGTGACGGCCAGCGCCACAAGTGGGTCTGTCGAGCGGGATGGGACGCTGCCAAGTGCAGATTGGTTTGACGTTGCCAATCACCCGGAAGCGACCTTCGTGGCAACGACAATCAGCCAGGCTGACGCGGGATATCTGGCGGAGGGAACACTTACCCTCAAAGGCACGTCCCAGGGAGCGTCCTTGCCCTTCACACTCACTGTCACCGGCGAAGAAGCCCAGGCCACAGGCGCACTCACCATTGATCGTGGTGATTACAATGTTGGAACAGGCGCGTTGAGCCCGATGGTCGGCGCTGAGGTGGCGATCTCCTTCAATGTCACCGCCACCCGCATACCCTAACCAGGAAGCTTGTCGAAAGACGCAACGCCTTCTGGGATCATGTGGAAGTCTTGAGCATCGCATGTGTAGATTGCGACCTGCGGTCCTTCAAACTGCTTGGGATTATCCATCGACCCTACTTTGAGCAAAACCAGCCCTGGTGCACCTGGGGCCCGTGAGAGGATACTCGTTCCGCAATTTCCACAGAACTCTCTTCTCACAGCCGGATCGATATCTGTGCGCTTGAAAGTTTTGCCCTCACCCTTCGTGTACTTAAACGTGCCCTCAGGCATGCCCATGGTCACATTGGGTGAGCCGCCCGAAATGTACTGACATTCGCGGCAATGGCACTGCG
>JAJFGY010000181.1 GCA_021775935.1 Alphaproteobacteria bacterium | reverse complement strand
CCGGCCACAGACTTATACTACGTTTGAGTATTAGTGCTGTCAAGCAGATTAATCACACTAGTTTGCCCGCCAAAAGTAGCAGTTTACGGGGAGATTTTTCCCTCTTTGGCGCGGTCGGGTGGAAAAACGAAACGCTGATATAAAAGGCCAATGCCGATAAGTGCGCCCCCAAAGCCGATAAAAGAAATTGCGCGCAAGAATCCCGTGAGCGCTGCCATGTCGAATAGAAAGCCCTTAGCGGTGGCGAGGGTGATCACCACCATCGCGGCCAGCCGCAGGTCGCGCCCGCCGCGATAAAAGCTCAAGGCAAAGAGACCAACGCCGATCAGCAACCAGACGATGGAATAGACATACCATTCCATGTCGCTCGTATGGCCGCCCGGAAGGTCACCGCCCTGGAACACCTGACGGATTTGCAAAGTGGCAAAACTGAGCATCAGCACCAGCGTCGCACCACCAAACCAGAGGGAGGTTTGTCGGTCACCGCGCTCTTTCGCGGTGACGCTGTAAAGGGCGGTGAAGAGTGCGGGCGCGAGATAGGCAAGCGTCAGCAAGTTGAATAGGAAAAGGTCACCAACAAAGGTCGGTGTGAGCAATGGATTGCCGAAAAGCAATTGGGTGAGCAGCAAATGTCCAAGTCCCAACCATCTCAAGATTTCGCCAGCAGTGGTGAGGATCGTGCGTCCGTACCTTTGGCCCAGGCGATAGTAGAAAAAGGAGAGAGCAAGCCAGGTAAGTGTCTGAATGGCCCGCTCGCCAAATTCGTATCGGTCTGAAAAGAGGTCGCCGCCACTGATCCAGTGATGGGTTTCCAGACTGATAAAGAGCGTCAGCAGCAATGCCGCTCCCGCTTCCAGACACTGAACGATCAGATCGTCTTTTTGTCGACGCATCCAGATAGCTGTGGCCGCCATTGCTGCAGCCGGAAGTGCGTAGGCATAGATAAGGAAATTGAAGACCGGCGTCGTCGAAATCTCATAAGACGCAAGCGCAGGGTTGAAGGTGAGGCGAACCATGACGATGCCTGCGATGACCAGCGCAACCCACCGGAGCAGCGGCAGAGCCAGGCGTGCATTGATCCAGGCTATACCCACCAGCAAGAGCGACAGAGAGGCCGTAAGCCATGCATCGCGCAAAACCATGGCAAGCCCAAGCGACAGCGCGGCAAGGGCCGCAGTCGCGTAGGCCCCTACAGCGCCATCTGAGCCCCGAGCGTCGGAACGGCTGGTGCTTGCGGCATAGGCCCCGATCGCAGCGATAAGCCCTGCAACCAATCCCCAGGCCATGCTCGTTTCAAGCGCGGTGGAGCGCCAGTAGACTGTCGCCAGTATGAAGACGGGAAACGCCGCAGAGAGTGATGCCCAGAGGCCCCTGTTCTGAACCCTTGGCAGGAGCCAGTAGCCGCAAACTCCATAGGCAATAGCGAAAGCAGACAGAACGAGCGTGTAAAACTCCAGCTCAACCGGCAGACCGGGCGGGGAGAGAGAGCCGCGACTGGCGGCATCGGTGAGCTCGAAGGGAATTGCGCCTGTGGGCACCCAGAACAGAAGGGTGAGCGCGACGGCGACAACGGTGGTCACCAGTTCCCGTTCTAAAACCTGCACCCGAAGCGTCGCCAAAACGCCCACAACCCCAAATGCGGCAAGACTGACCAGCGAGAGGAAGGCAACCTCTTCAGTGTGCACGAAGAGAAAACTTAAACTGCCAAAAACCCCAAGCCCGGTACCAATCAACACCCGCCGCCAAAGGAGGTCGTCAGCCTGCTCCACGTCGGATGTAAGGGGCGTGAAAGCAAACAGGGCGGCAGTGATAGGCAGATAAAATGAAAGCACAATGAGATTTTCGGCATGGTCAATGATGAAAATCGCAATGAGCGACCAAAGGCCCGAGCCTGCTACGGCCATGACGCCGATATGCCACCAGGAACGCAAACGCACGAGTGCGAGCACGGCCATCGTCACAAAGGTCAGGTACACAAAGAGCGTAATGACCGACGGTTCGTCAGTGGAGACAAGCGCGGGTGTGGCATAGCTGCCCGCAAGGCCGAGTGCCCCCAGAATAGGACCATGCACGGCTGCCAACAGAACCGACGCAACGGAAATAATAGCAAGCAGAACAAACACGGCTTGGGGACCCAGCATGTCGTAGAGGGCATAGGCGGCATAAGCCGTCGCAAAGGCAATAATGATCCCGACCGCTGTAATGATAGGGGGGATAGCAACACCGGGCAGGTTTGCGATGGCTTGCAGGGAAGGGGCCCTGCGCAGTTTTTCGCCAAGGGCCAGCAGGCCAATGGCAAGAACGGATGCCATGAAAATCCGCGCGCCGGGTCCGAAATATCCTTCATTGACGGCGAAGCGCACGAGGAAAATCCCACCAAGCGCGAACATCAATCCTCCGAGCCAGACAATCCAGCGGGTCCCGATTTTCTGCTCAAGCGAAACGCTGTCAGTAGGCGCGGCAACGCGCGCGGCAATGGGTTCTGGATGTGGCGTGTCGTCCGAACCCTCCTTAGTGGCCTGACCCCAGGAGGACGCCCCACGCACAGGCGTTTCAACCTGTTCGCGGACGTCATCAATGGGTCTATCGGTGCTCGTTTCTGGCGCAGGTTCGGAGGGGCCCGGCTGTGCGAGCGGTTCGTCGTCAACATTTGGTTGACCCAAGGCTTGTTGTCCAGCAGCAAGCCTCGCGACCTCTCGTTTCAACGTGGTGATGCGCCCGGCCAATACCAGGTAGCCGACAAGAGAGCCTACAGAGAGAAGAAGAACCCAGAGTTCCATGAACCGCGCTCCAACACGAGGTAAGCGAGAGCGTCACCCCCCGCAAGAAACCTTATCTTACGTATTTGCGCGCGTTCGGGAAGGCGCGAGGCGAAGACCAGGGGCGGGTCGTTCGTTGAACACTTCGCGGCGGAAGCGGAAAAGCTCCGCCGGACGTCCCCCGGTGTGAGTGCTCATGCGCCCTGTGCGTTCCACCAGCCCTGCTTTTTCCACCAATCGGCGAAAATTCTGCTTGTGAACATGGAGCCCAAGCAGGGCTTCACTTGTGCGCTGCAGTTCATAGAGTGTGAATGTGTCTGGCATCAGCTCAAACACAACCGGGCGATATTTCAGTTTAGATCGGAGGCGGCTGATCGCGGTGGCAAGGATGCGTCGATGGTCATATTGCATGGGAAGGCCAAGCTGTGGTGCGTCGGCTTTTTCGAGCCCCGTTGCATTTGGACGCCCATCTCTCAGAGCTTCACGCACAAGCCCCGCTTCATATAAAAGCTCATAGCGTTCAAGGACGTTTTCTTCATCCCATGCCCCACCATCCAGTCCGAAGATGAGACGGGCGCGGTCAAGGCGTCGCCCCCGGTTGAGTTCGTCGCTTTTTGATCCAGACGTGTCAGCTGCCCATTCCTGCAGCAAAGGCAGGATAGCTTTGTCCAGAATGGCAGGGCGGCCATCGCGCCAGTCTTCCCAGGGGAAATACTGATACCAGCTGCGCCAGCTCACACCAGCGCGCTCTTCACCGCCACGGGTAAGAGCGAGATAGCC
>JAJFGY010000019.1 GCA_021775935.1 Alphaproteobacteria bacterium | reverse complement strand
TATTGTTACAGCGTATGGAAACGTCGCTGTTTCCCACATTAATTTTTACGCTGAATATGACACTGATATAGATTACGTCGTTCCGATTTCTGAAGGCCAAGGGGCCTATTTTGAACTGTCTGACAACCAGGTTCTAACCTTCAGGGTCGGACGGTTCCCAGAGCTGAGAATGATAGAAGGCTGTTCCTGAGCCGAAAGATCAGATCTGCTACAAAAAAAGCCATGGGGTGAGCCATGGCTTCTTTCAGGAATGACAGGGAAGGTAAGGATCAGGCGGTTTCGAGGGCGATGTCTTTGGAGCCGAAATAGTCGCGCAGTTCGCCGCTCTCAAACATTTCCCGGATGATGTCGCATCCACCAACAAACTCACCCTTTACGTAGAGCTGAGGAATGGTCGGCCAGTCGGAGAATTCCTTGATGCCGTGGCGGATGTCATCATCTTCCAGGACGTTCACCCCTTTGAACTGAACGCCTAGATAGGTCAGCACCTGCACCACGGTGTTTGAGAAACCACATTGTGGAAAGACAGGGGTCCCTTTCATGAAGAGCACCACATCGTTGCTTTCCACTTCACCGCGGATCCGGTCTGCTACTGCATCACTCATTTTGCTCTCCTAAAGTCTCAGGCGTCGGGTGCAGATGTCTGCAAGGCGAGCGCATGGAGATCGCTATCCATGCTGCCTTTCAGCGCCTTATAAACCATCTGATGTTGTTGTACGCGGGACTTGCCCGCAAATGAGGCAGAGATGACGGTCGCGGCATAGTGGTCGCCGTCGCCCGCAAGATCACGTATCTCGACAGTCGCGTCAGGCAGGCCTTCTTTGATGAGGCGTTCTATGTCGCTGGCATTCATCGCCATCTTCTTTGCTCCAATCTCGATGCAGATTTAGTGCGTATCAGGTGCGCTCATATATTTGGGCAACCAGCCTTCATGGGCTGCGTCGAGGTCTGCCAATGATATGGGGCTAACCCCCTCGACTGTCAATTCGCTTCCGCCGGTGGTTCCGATCACTTGTGTTGGAATGCCTGCGGTTTTGGCCTCTTTCAGCAAGGCGTTGGCCCCATCTGTGGGCACTGTTACGACGTAACAGGCCTGATCTTCACCGAATGCCCAGGCGTGCAGGGGAATGTCCTTACTCGGTGTAAGGGTGGCACCAATTTTTCCGCTCATTCCCATCTCGGCGACAGCGACCAGAAGCCCGCCATCTGAGATGTCATGAACGGCCGTAACGCGGCCACCACGAATGGCGTTGCGCACAAAGTCGCCGTGTTTCTTTTCGGCAGCAAGATCGACTTTGGGCGGTGCGCCAGCCGTTTTGCCGACAATGTCGCGCTGATAGATGCTCTGGCCAAGATGGCCGGTATGTGTGCCGATGAGGATGATTGTCTCACCTTCAGCCACAAAACTCTTGCCGATGCGTTTCGTGACGTCTGGCAAAAGGCCGACACCGCCAATGGCGGGCGTGGGCAGAATGGCCTGACCATTGGTCTCATTGTAGAGAGAGACGTTGCCTGAAACGATTGGCATGTCCAGGGCAAGGCAGGCTTCGCCAATTCCTTCAATGCAACCAACAAACTGGCCCATGATTTCTGGCTTTTCCGGATTGCCGAAATTGAGATTGTCCGTGGCGGCCAGTGGTTCTGCACCGACAGCTGTGATGTTGCGCCAGCATTCAGCGACGGCCTGCTTGCCACCTTCAACGGGATCGGCTTCGCAATAGCGCGGCGTGACGTCGAGGGAAAAGGCCAGACCTTTGCCTTCTTCGCCGACGCGGATGACGGCGGCATCGCCACCAGGGCCGGCGATCGTGTTGCCCTGGATGAGGTTGTCATATTGTTCCCAGACCCAGCGCCTGGAACACATGTCTGGCAGGCTCACCAATTGAAGGAGGGCTTGGCCCAGATCAGCGGGGGCGGGGACATCACTTGGTGCAATAGGGTCAAGCTTGGGGCTTGGCACCCACGGGCGGTCATATTCTGGCGCTTCGTCACCCAGATCATTGATGGGCAGATCGGCCATCAGTTCCTTGTGGCGATAGACTTTGAAGCGCTGGTCGTCCGTTGTTTCGCCGACAATCGCAAAGTCCAGATCCCACTTCTTGAAGACGGCTGCGGCTTCTTCTTCCTTGTTCGGGTCAAGCACCATGAGCATGCGCTCCTGGCTTTCTGACAACATCATTTCATAGGCGGTCATGCCCTCTTCGCGGCACGGCACCTGGTCGAGATCGAGGCGCACGCCAAGATTGCCTTTTGCACCCATCTCGACAGCAGAGCAGGTAAGACCCGCGGCTCCCATATCCTGAATAGCGATGACGGCGCCGGTCTGCATCAGCTCAAGCGTGGCCTCGAGCAAAAGTTTTTCAGAGAACGGATCGCCGATTTGAACCGTCGGGCGTTTTTCTTCACTGTCATCATCAAACTCAGCCGATGCCATGGTGGCGCCATGGATGCCATCGCGGCCTGTCTTGGAACCCAGGTAGACGATGGGCAGGCCCACGCCTTTGGCTTCTGACAGGAAGATGCCGTCTGCTTTGGCAAGGCCTGCAGCAAATGCATTGACGAGGCAATTGTCATTATAGCGGGCATCGAAGTTTACTTCGCCACCAATGGTCGGTACGCCAAAGCAATTGCCATAGCCACCAACACCTTCAACAACACCGGAGACGATGTGGCGGGTGCGTTCGTTTTCTGGGGCCCCAAAGCGCAGCGCATTCATCGCCGCAACGGGACGCGCACCCATGGTGAAAACATCGCGCAAAATGCCACCAACACCGGTAGCAGCGCCTTCATAGGGCGAGATAAAGGAGGGGTGGTTGTGGCTTTCCATTTTAAAAACGACGACATCGCCATCGTCAATGTCGACGACGCCCGCGTTTTCGCCAGGTCCTTCAATCACCCGTGGACCTTCGGTCGGCAGAGTGCGCAGCCATTTCTTGGAAGATTTGTAAGAGCAGTGCTCGTTCCACATGGCCGAGAAGATACCAAGCTCCGTCAGGGTGGGTGTGCGTCCAATGAGATCAAGGATGCGTTGATACTCGTCTGGCTTCAGCCCGTGCTCTGCAATCAATTCCGGGGTGATGTCTACATCGTTCTTGATCACGCCACCCACTCCAATGCACTTTCGAAAATCCCTCGACCGTCTGTCCCGCCTTGAGCAGGTTCGATCAAATTTTCCGGGTGGGGCATCATGCCAAGCACATTTTTCTGGTCATTCATCACACCGGCAATATTGCGGATCGACCCGTTGGGGTTTGTCTCTGGCGTATAGCGAAATGCGACACGGTCCTCCCCCTCCAGGCGGTTCAATGTATCTTCGTCGGCAAAGTAATTGCCGTCATGGTGGGCGACAGGGCAATCGATCACCTGGCCTTGTGTGTAGCGGCTTGTGAAGACACTTGCGTTCGTTGCGACTTCCAGCCTCACCTGTTTGCAGACAAATTTGAGATGCGCGTTGCGCAGCAGGGCGCCTGGCAGGATGCCGGTTTCTGTGAGGATCTGAAAACCGTTGCAGACACCGAGCACCCGCACGCCTTTGGCTGCCTTTTCTTTCACGGCTTTCATGATGGGGGAGAGGCCTGCGATTGCGCCTGTGCGTAGATAGTCGCCGTAAGAAAAACCACCTGGCAGAACAATCAGGTCCACATCGGGAAGGCTGGTTTCCTGGTGCCACACTGCGATGGGTTTGTGTCCGCTGATATGCTCAAGTGCATAAAGCATGTCGCGCTCTCGGTTTGACCCGGGAAAGACAATGACTGCCGATTTCATGGGCTTACGCTCCGTCGAGCTCTATGGCGTAGTTTTCAATGACCGTGTTGGCAAGAACCCGTTCACACATGTCTTCCAGTGCGGCGCGGGCTTTTGTGGGGTCGGTTTCTGCCAGATCAACTTCGATATATTTGCCCTGGCGGACATCACCGATGCCGTCAAAGCCCAATTGATCAAGCGCGTGTGAGATGGCTTTGCCTTGCGGGTCGAGCACACCGGTTTTCAGGGTGATTTTAATGCGGGCCTTCATGGTGCCTTTTGACTTTCAACAGGAGGAACTCAAGACTTAACGAGGGTGGGGCCGGTCGGTTTGCCGCTATCGTTTTCAAACAGGATGCCCAGGCGCCGTGCGACTTCTTGGTAGGCATCCACAAGCCCGCCCAGGTCACGCCGGAAGCGGTCCTTGTCGAGTTTTTCATTTGTGTTGATGTCCCAAAGGCGACAGCTGTCCGGGCTGATTTCGTCAGCCAGAACGATACGCATCATTTCGCCTTCAAACAGGCGACCGAATTCAACTTTGAAATCGACAAGTTTGATGCCAACACCGAGGAAGAGACCGTTCAAGAAGTCATTGATGCGCAGCGAGAGCGCCATCATGTCATCAATCTCCTGCGGACTTGCCCACCCAAATGCCGTGATGTGTTCTTCGGATACCATGGGATCGCCCAGTGCATCATTTTTGTAGCAGAACTCAATGATGGAGCGGGGAAGGGCTGTGCCTTCCTCAATGCCGAGGCGTTTGGAAATGGAGCCAGCTGCAACATTGCGCACGATGACTTCAATCGGAACGATTTCCACTTCACGGATCAATTGCTCGCGCATGTTGAGCGATTTGATGAAGTGGGTCGGCACGCCGATCTCATTCAGACGCGTGAAGATATATTCGGAAATCCGATTGTTCAGAACACCCTTGCCGTCGATCAGCTCATGTTTTGTGCCATCGAACGCGGTCGCATCGTCTTTGAAATGCTGAATAAGCGTTCCAGGCTCAGGGCCCTCATAGAGGACTTTGGCTTTGCCTTCGTAAACCCGTCTGCGGCGGCTCATTTGGTCATGTCCATCGGTTGGGCCGCTGTCGGGGCTCTTGCCAGTGGGTGACCCCTAGCATGACGTAGTCAGGGGATGGCATTTGTCTGGAGCGGCGTATTTGAGCGTTGGATTCGCCCTTAACTTTCGGTCGGAACCTAGCCCATGGCGGGGGCAGATACAATCCAGCGGCCCCTAGATTCATGTGGGGAAAATACCGCAGAAATGCTGGAAAAATCGGCATATCTGTGTAAAAAGGGGGCATAGGGCTCTCCTGCGACCACGTGCGTGTTGATTTCGCAAAATGAGCCCGCTATGCCTAGCGCAAGCGACACATCACCCGGGTGCCGATTGGCCCCCACCACAGTTATTTAGGAGCGGTTCTCCCATGTCCGGTTTCGACAAGCGTGAAGAAGGTTTTGAAAGCAAATTTGCCCATGATGCGGACCTGCGGTTCAAGGCCGAAGCACGGCGGAACAAGCTGGTGGGCGCTTGGGCCGCTGAGCTGATGGGCCTGACAGGCGACGCCGCAGAAGCCTATGGCAAGGAGCTCGTGAAAGAGGACCTGAAGGAAGCGGGCGATGATGATGTCTTCCGTAAGCTTCGGGCCGACTTTGACGCCAAAGGTATTGAGCAATCAGATCACCAGATCCGCCGCACCATGGACGAAATGTTCGCCAAGGCGGTTGAGGAAATTCAATCCAAAGGGTGAGCCAACCCTACTGATGAATTGAGAAGCCCATCTGTCGTTGTGACCGATGGGCTTTTTTATCGCAAAGCGGCCTGCAACGTGCTTGAGAAGGCATGGATTGCAAGGTCACGAATGTCTTCCTCGGTCAGGTTTCCCGTTGGCTGCGCATCGAGGCCAGCGCGGTGGCGGTGCATGGCTGACCAGGAGATTTGTTCAAGAGCGACCCGGGCCATAAGCGCTAACCCATCTGCTTTAATGGAAGATTTGCCACTGGAGATGAGAAGGCTCGTCAAATCATCAAGGGTGCGTCCGCGCACAGTGTTCAGGTGAATTGGCGCGATCTCGGCAAGCTCTGCGGCCAGTCGATCAAGAAACCAGATGGCGCGTTTGTGCGCAGCGATCAGATCGTAGAGCTCAAACCCGACGGCTCTAAACGTTTCGATATCGGTGGCTTTATCCGCGATTGCCTGATCCAGCGTTGGCCATCTTGCCCATTCAGACGCACCGTCCATGAAGAGCTGACCTACTTGTGCGCGCGGAACACTCTTGTAGGGGAGGTGCGCATTCTCAAGAGTTTCCGGCTTTAGCAAGAGTGCGGCGGCGAGGGCCAGCAAAGCTTCCTTGTTTTCCACATAGAGATAGATCGTCCCGACAGATATCCCCAGCATTTTCGCGATGTCGGACATTTGAGTCTGTTTCAACCCATGGTCGGAAATGTGGACCAAAGCGGCATCAGCGATTTCTGTCAAAGTGGTGGCTTGCTTGCGGGCCATGAGGCTCCCGATGTCGCGTGGATAGGGTTAGGCAAACGGTCAGTATGCGAAAAAGGTCTTGTAATCTAGGGTTTTGATATTATATGAATGAACTATTCATTTATTATAGATGAGGCGCCCCGTGAAAATCCAGTTCTTTTCGGCTTTCCTGTTTTGCCTGTTGGGGTTTTTGTGGCCAGCAAGCGCAGGTGAATGGGGCCATTATGGCGGGGACGCCGGTGGGAGCAGGCATTCAGAGCTCTCCCAGATTACGCCCGCGAATGTTGATGATCTGGAACAGGCCTGGAGTTTCAGCACTGGTGACCTGACCGCCCGGCCAGACGATATCAAGGAGAGCGCCTTTGAGGGCACGCCGATCCTCGTTGCCGGTTCGCTTGTCTTTTGTACGCCTTTCAACGAGATCATTGCTCTTGATCCGGGTACGGGTGCTCAAAAATGGCGGTTTGATCCCAAGGTTACGACCGGCTATCGCCCCGCCAATCAGTTCATCTGTCGTGGAGTGAGCTATTGGAAAGATCCAATGGCAGAACAGGGAGCAGTTTGCGCTGAAACTGTCTTTATGGGGACGGTGGATAGTCGGCTGGTGTCTGTTGACGTGCATTCCGGGGCGGCGTGTATGGGTTTTGGCAATGAGGGCGAAGTCTCGATTGATCCTGGTATGGCGCTTTTGTGGCCGGGAGAGTTTCAAATCACGTCACCCCCGGTGATTGTTGGTGACACGGTGATTGTCGGATCTGCGATTGGCGACAATGCGCGGGCCGATGCTCCCAAGGGCAGTGTCCGCGCCTTTGACGCGCGAACAGGTGAACCCCGATGGGATTTTGATCCGGTCGCTCGGGGTGCTGTTGAGCAACCCGGGAGTTGGGGCGACGGCGATGCTGCGCGGACAGGTCACGCGAATGTCTGGGCGCCGATGTCTGTTGATGAGGCGCGCGGGCTTGTTTTCTTGCCAACGTCCTCGCCGAGCCCTGATTTTTTTGGCGGCGAACGTCCGGGCGACAATCGTTATGCGAATTCCGTCGTCGCGTTGAATGGCGCGACTGGCGAGGTGGCCTGGCATTTCCAGACAGTGCATCACGACGTCTGGGACTATGATTTGCCGGCTCAACCAAGTCTCGTCACCTTACAGCGCCCAGAGGGGCCGGTGGATGTCGTTGTGCAGGTTGCTAAGACGGGTTTTGTGTTTGTGTTGAACCGGGAAACCGGCGAACCGATTTTTGGTGTGGAAGAGCGGCCTGTGCCCCAGGATGGCCCGATCGGTGAATTTCTATCACCCACACAACCTTTTCCCGTCGCACCGCCACCATTGGTTCCCCATACGATTACGCCTGACGACGCATGGGGGATAACGCCCTGGGACCGAGGCGCCTGTCGTGATGCGATTGCGTCCTATCGATCCGAGGGCCTTTTCACACCGCCAAGCCCTGAAGGGACGCTTGAGTTTCCTTTCTCGGGTGGTGGAGCAAACTGGGGCGGGATGGCCTTCAATCCCGACACCCAGATCATGTATGTGAATACCAGCCGTGCTCTCCACGTCATTAAGTTGATCCCATCTGAGGAGATCCAGGCTGAGCGGGACCGCACGGGGAATTTCATAGCGCAGCAGGCAGGAACGCCCTGGGGCATGAGCCGGGAGTTGCTGCTGTCACCGTTTGATCTCCCTTGCAATCCACCTCCCTTTGGTGTCTTGCATGCTGTTGATTTGAGCGATGGCACCATCAAATGGGAGTCCACTCTAGGAACTGTTCAAGACATTGCGCCATTGCCCATCCCCTGGGCGTTGGGTACGCCGAATTTCGGCGGACCTTTGGTTACCAGCGGTGGTCTCGTCTTTATTGGTGCGGCGATGGATGATTATCTGCGCGCCTTCAATGCAGAGACAGGCGAAGAAGTGTGGGCGGGGCGGTTACCCGGTGGCGGGCAGGCAACGCCGATGACCTACGAGTGGCAGGGGCGCCAATATGTGGTCATCGCGGCGGGTGGTCACTCGACGTCAACGACGACGCTGGGCGATGAAGTGGTGGCTTTCGCGCTTCCGCAGTGATCTCACGGCGTGGTTAGCTGCCAACCTTTTTCGACATGCGTTCCGCGATTGTCTCGAGGGCTGTCAGGTGAACGTCGCGCTTGGCGGGATCATAGGCGGTGATGTTGATCCCGCGAATGAGGGTGCGGGTATGGGCACCGGTGTCGGCATGCGTATCAATGTCGATAATGTTCACACAGCAGGTGTTTTGTTCAAACGTCGAAAAGCCTTTCAGGCCAGCACCGCTTGCCCAACCAAGCAATGTGCGATTGACGCCACCGTGTGCAACCAGTGCCAGTGATTTCCAGTCGGGATCGGCGATCAGCCTGTTCATTGCGCCGACAATGCGTGCTTCGACTTCGGCGAAAACTTCCCCACCGCCATAGGAGGCGCCGGGCTCATGAGCTTTGGCAAAGGCGTAGGCGACTTCGTTGAGGCTCGGGAGATTTTGATATCGGTTTTGGTCTGAGCGGATCTCCTCAAAAGCCGGATCGGTTTCAACCTCAAGGCTTCGATCGCCAAAGATGCCATTGGCGGTTTCAACTGTGCGGGGCAGCCCTGAGCAGATGATTTTGTCGACCTCAACACCGTTCATGAAGGTGCGCATGCCAGCGGCCTGTTCGCGGCCCCAATCCGTCAGGGGAACAGCGCGGCTGTCTGCTACCCGATTACCCTCATCATCGACATAAGAGACGTCACCATGGCGGAAGAGGTGGATCCGGCGGCGGTGTGAACCATCAAAAGCTTGGCGCATAAAATAACTCCCGGGAATGTTGTTCCCGGGAGTATAGCAGAACTAACTGTCGCACCTTAGTGTCATCCCGGGCTTGACCCGGGATCTATCGGGTCGGCCTGACGCACACAGATGGTCAGAATGGACCCCGGCTCCCCAAAGTCTTGGCGGCCGGGGTGACAGGATGTGTTTGTCTTATTACAGGATGGCGGTCGACGACCTAGCTTTCGCCAAACACCCGCGTAAAGATCGTGTCTGCATGTTTGGTGTGGTAGCCGAGATCAAAGCGTTCGCGGATTTCTTCTTCGGACAGAAACTTGCGAACATCGGTATCACCGAGAAGTTCTTCCAGGAAATCAACCGTGGCG
>JAJFGY010000180.1 GCA_021775935.1 Alphaproteobacteria bacterium | reverse complement strand
CAACCGCTGGCTCCGAGACCTTCTCGGTCGATGATATCAGCGTGGTTGCCAACGGATCGCAGTCACCGCTTTATGAAATCACAGATCCTGGCGATGCGATGCCAGTTCTGTCAGGTGCCACATACACAACCGATGATGACTATGATGGGTCATCCGGCGCAGACACAATCGTCTATAACGGATCGGACAGCGACAACAAGCTGGACGGTCATGACGGAAATGACACCATAGTTGACGACAACACCAAAGGTGAGCTCAAAGGGGGCGATGGTAACGATACGCTCTACGGCCGTGGTGGCGACGATAAGCTGAAGGGCGAAGACGGCGACGACACGCTCTATGGTGGCTCAGGAGATGACAAGCTCGAAGGCAAAGACGGCGATGACACCTTGTTCGGTGGCTCTGGCGACGATTACCTGAAAGGTGGCGAAGGTGAAGACATCCTCTTCGGCGGCTCTGGTGACGACGAAATGAAAGGTGAAGATGGTTCCGACCTGTTCATCTTCGAATCTGGTAATGGCGATACCGATACGATTGATGGCGGCAGCGGCTCAAGCTGGACAGATACAATTCAGTTGCAGGGCAATGGCGGCGGTGCTGTCAGCATGGACTGGACACTCGAGCTCGACGGCGGCTCCATTGAAAGCAGCGATATGGGGTCCTATGACCTATCGGATGACGCGTCGGGGACCATCACCTTCGCGGACGGCTCCGAAATTTCATTCGATAACATCGAACGCATCGAGTGGTGATCAAGTATCAGCGGTAGAAGTCGAAAGGGCCATTTCTCACAGGATGGCCCTTTTGCTTTGCCGCCTTTCGTTCCGCGATCCCCCCTGTTAGGTTGAAAGGGCCGGGAGGGAGCCCCCTCCCATATTGGGGGGAACCATGGCAGACAATACGACCGCGGAAACGTCGCAGGGCAGCTTCATTACACCGGCCTATCGGCGGTATGCCCTTGGTATCCTGACTGTTGTCTATTCAGTCAATTATGTTGACCGACAGATCCTTTCCATCCTGCTGCAACCGATCAAAGTGGACCTCTCCCTAAGCGACACGCAGCTGGGCTTGCTTTTTACAACCTTCGGTATTTTCTATGCGACGCTTGGCTTGCCCATCGCGATGTTGGCAGACCGGACCAATCGCCGGAACGTGATCACTGCGTCCATGACGATTTTCTCCGGCATGACAGCAGCATGTGGTTTTGTCACCAGCTTTTGGCAGCTCATGGTGGCCCGTATTTTGGTGGGTGTCGGCGAAGCAGGTTCTAGCCCGCCGTCTCACTCCATGATTGCGGATATGTATGAGCCAAAGACCCGTGCGACGGCGCTGGCTGTTTTCTCGCTTGGGGTCAATATCGGCATCTTTATCGGGTTTCTTGTCGGCGGGTTTGTGGCGCAATGGTATGGCTGGCGTATGGCCTTCCTGGTGGTCGGGCTGCCTGGCTTGGCGCTGGCGGCCGTTGTACACTTCACCTTGCGCGAGCCCCCAAGAGGCCATTCTGAGGGGCGCACAGATCAAGATAGCCAAGAGGAAGCGCCGGGAATTATGGAGGTGCTGCGCTTCTTGCTCACCCAGCCAGCTTTCCGTCATATTGCGGCTGGCGCAACACTTGTCTCATTTGTGGGGTATGGCGCTGTTGCCTGGTTGCCTCCCTTCCTCGTGCGCTCCCACGGCATGGAAGTTGGCGACATCGGTCTCGCTCTGTCGCTGATTATCGGCATTGCGGGTGGTTTGGGCACATTTGGTGCCGGGTTCCTGGCTGATAAGCTCGGCCAGAAAGATATTCGCTGGTACATGTGGGTCGTTGCTGCTGCAGGCGTTGTCGCCTTCCCATTCGGCTTTACGGTGTACCTCTCTGAGGATCTGACCTGGACGTTGGCGCTCTTTATTGTCCCGGCTGCCGCAGGCTCTCTCTACCTCGGACCAAGCCTTGCCATGACCCAGGGACTTGCACGTCTCAAAATGCGCGCAGCCGCCTCAGCTCTCCTCCTGTTCATCCTGAACATTATTGGCTTGGGGCTTGGACCACAGGCGGTTGGCATTGTAAGCGACCTTTTGGAGCCAACTTACGGGGCTGAGTCGCTCCGATATGCTCTGCTCGTTATGACGCCACTCGGTCTGTGGGGATCGCTCCACTTCTTCCTTGCAGCCAAAACACTGGGCGATGGCCTGGAAAGGGCGAAGGCCCTCCCGGCCTAACCCTCTCCGGCTGAATGTGAGTGTCAGCTAGTGATCATGGGCGGTTGATTGCTCTTCTGTCACGAAGATCATCATCAAAAGCCCCGCGACCAGGAAGACCAGGACGCTGGCAAGACCAAACCGCTGACTGCTGGTGATCTGCGTCACGATGGCGACCGTCAAAGGCGCCAGGAAGCTGGTTGCCTTCCCGCACAGAGCGTAGAGACCATAAAACTCAGCCATCATGCTGGGCGGTGCGATGCGTGCGAGCATCGTACGGCTGGACGACAGGGATGGACCTGCAAAGATACCGGTTGCAGTCGCAATGAAGAGGAACCAGCGCTCCGCGCTTGTATCAAAGCCCATCCCATTGAGCGCTTCGCCAAAGAAGTTTGTGGCAGGGATCGGATCCATGCTCACAGAGATCATATAGGCGGCCGTGTCTGTCGTGGTACCGACCATAAACAGAAGACCGATCGCAAAGCAGGCAACAGCGCCAATGATCGTGCGTTTCGAGCCGATATAATCGTCTACCAGACCCCCCAGCAAGGTGAAGGGTACCTGCATGACGATAATGATCAGGCCGTAAAAACCGATCTGTGTTGTTGGCCAGTCAAAAACACCCTTTGCGTAGACACCTGTAAAGATGAAGACAGCAGCCTGTCCGTCGTAATAGATCATGCGCGCGAGAAGGAATATCCCGATATTTTTGTAATAGGGCAGCTTCTTCACCGTCCCGATGACCATCGCGACGCCTTTTTTGGCAGCTTCCGTTCGGCTGAGACCAGTTCGCGGTTGATCTGGGGTCATGAAGAAGAACGGCAGCGCAAAGACGAGCAGCCAAAGGGCAGAGAGTGGTCCCACCACCCGGTTGTGCTCACCGACTGTTTTGTCGATCCCGAACCAGGGGATCTCAGGCAAACCGAACATGAGCAGCCAGACCGCAAATGAGAGAATGGCGCCAAGAGAGCCCACAGCATACCCCACCGCCGAGAGCGCCCCCATCCGCTTTTTGGAAACCAGCGCAGGCAGCATGGCGTTGTGATAGACGATCGCAAACTCAAGGCTCGTGGCGGCGATGACAACGCCAACAACCACAATCAGGATCGAGTTCGGGTCGCCAGGCGCGGCAAACCAGAGGACCGACATGCCGATAAAAGCGAGCAATGTGAAGACGAAAATGCCGGGCTTTCTGGGTCCCGCAGCATCCGCCAGAGAGCCAAAAAACGGGCTGAGCAGTGCAATGGAAATTCCCGCCGTTGCCTGCACATATCCCCAAATCGCTTGCCCGCGAATATCATCACCCACCACTTCACTGGAGAAATAGGGCGCAAAGACGAAAATGTTGATCAGGATGAAATAGGGGTTGAGCGCCCAGTCATAGATGAACCACCCGAACATGCCGCCTTTGCCCGTAGGCGTCTCTCCTGTGACCGTCAGATGCCCACCGGGCTGTTCATGGGTGATCTGTTCTTCATATGCACTGGTCACGCGAGCGCCCCTCCTCGACGAATACTGGAAGGGCGCATCCTAAAGACCAGTTTGGTCCGCTGCCAGCCCTAAGCCCGGCAGGAGCCGTTTAAATAAGCCATTGAAATACAACGATATTTGGTGGCCCGGCGGAATTAGTATGCGCTTTCTAGACATCTGGTCCTAAACACACAGCCAACGAGGGACCCAGCCAGTCAGTTTCCCCAACCAAGCCGGGCCCGCAGCAAGAGATTTAATAAGACCAGCATCTAGGAGAAAGATCATGGCGACGAAGACACGTAAGACGACAAAGAAGGCCTCTAAAGCAGCGACCGAAGCAAAGCTTCCTTTGGCTCGTGACCTTTGGCTTGCAAGCCTCGGCTTCTATGGCCGCATCTATGATGAAACTGTAGAGCGCACAGAATCAGCTCGCACAGAAGCCAACAAGTTCTTCGACGAGCTCGTTGACCGCGGTGCCTCTGTAGAAACAGAAACACGCAAGGCGCTGAAAGACGTCCGCATTGACACAAGCGGCACTGTTGAAGAGCGCATCCAGAAGCTTCGCGATGCACTTCCAGAGCTTCCAAAGTTCCCGGACCTGCCAGAGATGCCTGAGCTTCTTCAGTTCCCACAGTTCAAGTCGACCCGCGTCCGTGAATTGGAAACAGAAGTCGAAGCTTTGACAAAGAAGGTCAATGCTCTCAGCCGCGCGAAGGCAGCTGCGAAGACGAAGACAAGCCGGACCCCGGCCCGCAAAGCCGCGTAACAAGCTTTGCGAGCATAAGCCGAGCGGCGTCGTGGTTCTCCACGGCGCCGTTCGTGTTTTTGCACCCCAGAATACACCCAAAAGGTGAGTTTCTTCTGGCACCCAGACCTTAAGCGCAGTCTAATCAAGATCAGAGACAAGCGTCGGCCTTCAAAATTTGGCCAAGTCGGGGAACAAGATGTCAGACAAACCTTCCAATAGCCGCAAATCAACAAAACCAAAATCACCTGTCGACAAAGCAGGCGACCTGGCGCGCCAAATATGGCTCGCAGGTGTCGGTGCATATGGTCAGGCGGTCGATGATACGCAGCAAGAGGTGACCCGTCGTGTTGCGCAGGTGAGCCAGGACACGTCGAAGTTCTTTGAAGAACTTGTCTCGCGCGGCTCGGATCTGGAGAAAAATCTCGGCGCGTTGGGCAAGATGAGCGCGGATGTAAGAGCTGAGGGCCTGCGACGGGGGGCGGACATGTCCCTCTCTTTGGAAGACCGGCTGTCGCGCATGCGGGACATGCTGGGACTGATGCCTGCCGGAAGCGGTGTTGAAGATAAGGTCGACAGACTTGCCGCAGACGTGGCGGCGCTAAACGCCAAGCTCGATCTTGTGCTCAGCCAAATGAGCCAGCCCGTATCCAAGCCCGCAAAAAGGAAGGCGGCGACAAAGAAGGCAGCGACAAAGAAGAAGACCGCAGCAAAGAAAAAGGCACCTGTGCGAAAAAAAGCACCGGCGCGGAAAAAACCGGCCACTCGGGCTTAGAGGTCGGACCCCGCGATGAAAACTCGGGAACGCATCCTCAAAGCCAGCCTTGAACTCTTCAATGAAGAGGGAGAGACAAATGTTTCCACGGTTGATATCGCCAATCAGGTGGATATCTCGCCGGGCAATCTCTACTACCATTTTAAAGGCAAGGATGCGTTGATCGCATCGCTCTATGATGCGTTTGAAGAAGAGATGCAGATTGTGCTGACCGCACCGGTGGAAAGTCCACTTCGGGCCGAGGACAATTGGCTCTATTTTTACATCGTGTTTGAGGAGATTTTCGATTTCCGCTTCTTCTACCGCAACCTCACCGATTTGTTGACGCGCTATCCGCTCTTGAACTCACGCTTTGAGGACCTGTTAGAGCGCAAACAGGCAACTTGTGAAGCCTTGCTCGGCAGCCTTGCAGAGCGGGGCGTTTTGGACATGCGAGAAGATGAGGCCGAACAGGTCAGTACGCGTCTGACAATGCTGCTTACATATTGGTTGAACTTCGAAACCGTTCGCCATCCAGGTGCATCAGGTCCCGACATTATTCACGGTGGCGTCTATCACGTGCTTAGCCATG
>JAJFGY010000179.1 GCA_021775935.1 Alphaproteobacteria bacterium | reverse complement strand
TGGATGCTTGCAGAGAAAATCGGCAACGCGGCAGACACCATCTACATCTCAAGCGCTTCGAGCAAAACAGCCCTGTCGCTAGCCTGGTCTCTAAAACATCAGAAGAGAGACGCTCGGGCAATTGGCCTGACATCCAAAGGGAACAAAAGCTTCGTTGAGGGGTTGGATATATTTGACGAGGTTCAGACGTATGACGCGCTCGAAATAGATTCTGCACTCAAGTCCGCAATTTTTGTGAATGTCGCTGGAAATGGCGCATTGTGTTCAGAAATCCATGTGGCGCTCGGTGACAGCCTCGTTGAGTCTGTGGCGCTGGGCGCAACGCACCGGGCACCAGATGACGGCACACTTCCAATGCCGGGACCAGTTCCCGAACTATTCTTCATTCCAACGGTCGCGGAAGACCGCGCCGCAGAAGAAGGGTTTGCAACGGCCCATCAAAAATTCGCAGATGCATGGCTCGTCTTTACACCATGGGCTTCCAAATGGCTCGAACTGCAGCAGGCCCAAGGTGTTGAGGGAATTGAAGTAAGCTACAGACGGGTTCTAGATGCCAAAGTGGCGCCACAGCAAGCGATCCTTTGCTCCTGGGAATGAGTGAATGATCAGCCTCGCATGTGGACCTGTAGACATCGTCTGACATCCAATCACTCAGGTAAGCTCTCGATACAAAACATGTGCATCGACATAGCGTTCGCCACGAATGTGAAAAGCGTGCGGCAACGTACCGATAATCTGGAACCCGTTGCGCTTACAGATTTCCAGGGATGCACTATTCGTTGAAACAACAAGATTAAGCTGGATAGCTTTGAAGCCAAGCTCTTTGGCTTTTGCCAATCCAAAATCCATCATCTTCTTGCCAATCCCTTGACCCCGAACAGCCGCGTCAACCATGACACCAGTATTGCAGACATGCGCACCAAGTCCGGGCTTGTTAGGCACGATGTACCGGCTGGCGACCGCCACACCGCCTAGATATGCGAAATAGACCCGAGCGCCCGGCGCGAACCAGAGCGAGCGCGCCTCTTCCAGGTCAGTGTTCATCGGATAGGGGTAGGTCTCACCAGACCTGACAATCTCCCGAAAGATCGGCCAGATTTCTTCAAACTGATCCGCTGTTGCTTCTTTGATGTCAATGGACATGACGGCGGTCCGCAATCGTCAATGCATACAACCCGATATGGTGCCCCTGGCCGGACTCGAACCAGCACGCCCGTACGGACAGCAGATTTTGAATCTACCGCGTCTACCAATTCCGCCACAGGGGCCTCCTAGCGCAAATACACGCCCGAAGCGGCGCCATGATAGGCACGGCGCGCGCCACGTCAAAGGGAAAGAGCGCCTGATAGACAGAAATCTCACACCCTGTTATCACGGACCCCATGTTGCGCAGCCTCTATGACTGGACCATGAACCTTGCCGCCCACCGCCACGCGCGCTGGGGGCTGGCATTGGTCTCCTTTGCCGAAAGTTCGTTCTTTCCGATCCCGCCAGATGTTGCCCTGATCCCTATGGTGCTTGCCAAACGGGCGTTGGCCTGGACCTACGCCCTCATCTGCACCATCGCGTCGGTTCTGGGCGGTGTCGCTGGCTATGCCATTGGCTTTTTCTTCTTTGCCCAGCTCGGCGAGCCTATTCTGGGCTTTTATGGCTATACCGACCAATTTGCGAGCTTTGCAGAGCGTTACAATGAATATGGCGTCTGGATTGTCCTCATCGCGGGGCTCACACCGTTCCCTTACAAGGTCATCACCATTGCCAGCGGGGCAACAGGCCTTAATTTTCTGGTCTTTATGCTGGCCAGCATCGCCGCCCGTGGCGTTCGCTTTTTCGCTGTCGCAGGCCTGCTTTGGTGGTTTGGGGAGCCAATTCGTACCTTCATCGATAAATATTTCGGCATCCTCTCAATCCTTTTTGTCGCACTGTTGATCGGTGGCTTCCTCCTGGTCGGTCTGATCCTGTAGGATCGGCCCCATGTCCTTGCTCACAACACTGCCCATCGCCAACCGACAGATCCCCTGGCTTATATTCGCTATCTCCGTGGTGACACTGGCCAATGCGCTGATCTTTGAGCATGTCGGCGGGCTAGATCCCTGTTCGCTGTGCCTCCAGCAGCGCATTCCCTATTGGGTGCTCATTCCTGCCTCACTACTGGCGGGCATCCTCTCACGGGAAGCAAATCTGGGCCTGGCGCCAATCGTCCTGATTTTGATCTGCACCGCAGCCGCTGCCACCAATGTCGGCATCAGTGGCTATCACGCAGGCGTGGAATATAAATGGTGGGAAGGCCCACAGGGCTGCACAGGGACAAGCCTGATGGCAGGCAGCCTCGCAGAATTCCAGCAGCAACTGAATGGCGTGAAAGTCCCGCGCTGCGATGAGATCCCCTGGAGCCTCTTAGGAATTTCCATGGCTGGATACAACTTCCTGATCTCTCTCTTGCTCACCGCATTGGGCGCCGTGGCGCTTGCGCGGTATTGGACAATGACGGGCTTGGAAACGGACCAGAAAGATGGGTGAAATGAACAAACCCGCGTTCAACGCAGCGGCTGATCATCCGGGAAAAACCTCGACCGCTGATCGGATCAAGGAAATGATCCGGGTCGATCACGCCGGCGAATATGGCGCGGTGCGCATTTATGAAGGCCAGCTTGCCATCTTTCGCAACCTGCCACACAAGAAAGAAATCACGGAGAGCCTGACCCGCATGGCGGCAGAAGAGGAAGAGCATCTCGACCGGTTCAACAAGCTCGTCAATGATCGGCAGGTCCGCCCCACCGCCCTCAATCCACTTTGGCATCTAGGCGGTTTTGCTATGGGCGCAGCAACAGCATTGATGGGGGAGAAGGCAGCCCACGCGTGCACAGTCGCTGTGGAGTCGGTGATCGACGAACACTACCAACGCCAGATTGATGAACTGTCTGAGCTTGAGACAGAAACAGACCTCAGGGAAACCATCATTCAGTTTCGCGAAGAAGAGCTGGCTCACAAACAAGAAGCACTGGAAGCAGGCGCGGAAGAAGCACCGGGCTATCCGGTTCTGTCAAACGTGATCCAGAGCATTTGTCGGGCAGCTATTCGCGCCTCTGAAAAAGCGTAAAAAAATTAGGAGCTAGGCTTCCAGCTCACTATCCCAATAGAGATAATCACGCCAGCTATCGTGTAGATAGTTAGGCGGGAACCGGCGTCCATTCTTGTGAAGTTCGTTCACAGTGGGACGAAACGGTTTTTGCCGAGGGATCATGCCTGCATCCTTTGGCAATTTGCCACCTTTACGCAAGTTGCAAGGCGCGCAGGCTGTAATGACATTCTCCCATGTCGTCTGCCCACCAAGGCGTCGTGGAATGACATGGTCAAAGGTGAGTTCCTGCGGGTCGCCGCAATATTGGCAGAGGAAGCTATCGCGCAAGAAGAGATTGAACCGGGTGAAGGCCGGATACTGCGCGGGCTTCAGATATGTCTTCAACGAGACAACCGACGGCAGCTGCATCTCAAAGCTCGGACTATGAACAGCTATGTCATAGTTGGAGACAATGTTGACGCGCTCAAGAAACACCGCCTTGATGGCGTCCTGCCAGGACCAAAGCGACAAGGGATAATAACTGAGCGGACGGAAATCCGCATTAAGCACCAACGCTGGACACCCGTCTGGTGTCGCAAACCCACTCTGCACCGTCACGTCCTCCTGGAATCGTCTAAACTTACCCGGACTCAACTTCGCTTCGATCACTGATGAGAAAATACTATATCTAGTGCAACGCCTGTGTGAAGCCGCAACGCTTAACGTTGGGTGATATTGGCCAAAATTTCCACTCTCCAAGGACCATCCTCAGCCAAAAGCATGCCCAACCTCCCTCCCCGCATACGATTCGCTCCCAGCCCCAATGGACGACTCCACCTGGGCCATGCGTATTCCGCTCTATATGCCGCAAACGTTGCTGACGAGCTGGGCGGAGACTTCTTACTGCGCATCGAAGATATTGACGTGGGCCGATGTCGCCCGGAGTTTCTGGACGGCATCTATGAGGACCTGAAATGGCTGGGCCTTTCCTGGGAAAAACCAGTCCGAAGACAATCAGAACATTTCAGTGACTATGAGGCCGCGCTGAAGCGGCTGCGTGAGCTAGATGTGGTCTATCCCTGTTTCGCCACCCGGCGTGAGATCGAGCGGGCGATTGCCGAGAGCGGCATTGATGTTGAGCGCTGGCCCCGAGACCCCGATGGCGCACTTCTCTACCCCGGCATCTACAAAGACATGGACGCACAAGAACGAAACCGTCTGATGTGGGAGGGGCGCTCCTTTGCATGGCGACTCGATATGGAAAGGGCCATGGCCCTCGCAACCAATAGGACAGGCGGCCCAATCACCTTTACGGAAGAAGAAGGCAGTCCCTCGGGCAAGACAGGCATCCAACAAATCGCGCCTGAACTCTTCGGCGACGTTGTGATCGCCCGCAAAGACGTTCCGACCTCCTACCATCTCTCGGTAGTCGTCGACGACGCCCTCCAAAACATCACCCACGTCACAAGAGGACGAGACCTCTTTCCGGCTACTTTCATTCACCGCCTGCTGCAAGTCCTGCTGGATCTGCCCGAACCCGTCTATCGGCACCACAGACTGATTGAAGATGATACGGGCCGAAGGCTGTCCAAAAGTGCCCGGGACAAAGGATTGAAAGATCTCCGAAATGCGGGAAATACACCCGCCGATGTCAGGAAGATGATCGGTATCTAGACGCCTCATTCGCATGAATGGCCTGGTTCCTGCTCAGTTGAGAGCAACCAGCTGCCGCCCGTCCCACGACTGCACATGTGTGTGCCATTCTGGGACATAAGCAGCACAACCGCTCAACGGACGTGACCACCATGACCCATATGGCGCCCCAAACTGCGACAGCCCCCTCCCGTATCGACTGGATCGACTACGTGAAGGGCGTGACCATCATTCTGGTTGCGCAGATGCACATTTCGCTTGGCACAATGGAAAGCATGGGTGTGACCCATATGTGGATGGTCGACATAGTAGAGTTTGCACGCCCCTTCCGCGTGCCCCTCTTCTTCATGATCGCCGGGCTCTTTGTGAGCCGGTCCCTCAAATGGGACCTCGCAAAATTTGTCGACGCGAAACTCATTCACTTTGTCTATTTCTATTTCCTCTGGGCCATCATTCAGCTCGTGGTGAAAATGGGCTTTGCAGGCTACGGCAATCATGCATTCGACATGACTGACATTCTCCTTCTGCCCATCGAGCCTTTCTCCACACTTTGGTTCATTCATGCACTGGCCATCTTCTTCATGGTGACCCGCCTCCTAAAAAATGTACCGCCCATCATTCTCATGAGCGCCGCTGTCATTCTATATGCAGCGCCCGTCCATACCGGCTGGGGGGCCGTTGATGAGTTTGCAGATCGCTACGTGTTCTTTGTCGCAGGCTACCTTGGCGCTCAGTACTTCTTTGATCTCGCAGATTTTGCACGGGAAAATGCCCTGCGGGTTTTCGCAGGCTCCATCGGCGCCTTCGCCATGGTCTATTTCTTCGTGGAAGCGGGCATTGCCACAAAACCGCTCTTCGGCCTGCTCGCAGCCTTTGGCGGCGGGGCAGCCACCATCGCGCTCTTGAGCGTGGCAGCAGATCGCGGTCGACTAAAATGGCTCGCCTATATCGGCCAGCGCTCGCTCTATGTGTATCTCGCCTTCTTCCTGCCAGGTGCCATCGTGCGCATTGGTTTGGCAAAGACCGGCATCATCGAAAATGCAGACATCATCGCACTGGCTGCGACAATCATCGCAGTTGCAGCCCCGCTCATCGGCTTCAAACTGATTGAGAAGACACCGCTGGCCTTCCTTTTCGTCCGGCCTCAAATGTTCCGTCTCAATCAGGAACCAAAGCTCACGCCCGCTAACGCTTGAGCGTTAAAGGAAAAGGTTGAGAACAATAGTGAGACTGATGAGGCTAAAGCCCGTCACCAGCACAACCGCAGAAGAGGCCGCACCAGGTGCTGCCTGATAGCGGTTTGCCAGAATGAAGCAATAGACGCCGGTCGGCATGGCCGCCATGGTTACCAGCACTTTGATCCAAAGCGGTGGAAGTGCGAAAACATAGAATGCCAATCCAAATACGACGATGGGGTGGAGCACCAGCTTCACCAGCGCAATAAGAGAGGCAGCCCCGATTGAGCGCTTGATCTCATATCGCACCAATGTCGCCCCCAGCACGAAAAGTGCGCAAGGGATCGCAGACCGGCCCAGCATTTCCAGTGTCACATCTATCGGCTCTGGAATTGAGAGCCCCGTCTGACCAAAGGCAATGCCAGATCCCAACGCGAGGATCACCGGGTTCTTGATCATGCCTCGCCCGCTCTCTAGCAGGATTTGACCAACTGACAGGCTTGCGCCGTCACGGGGTTTGGTCGTCTCCAACAGAAAAGTCGCGACAGTAAACAGTGTGAGACCATGAAAGGCGAGAATGAAGAAGAGCGGTACGCCCGCCTCTTCGCCATACGCAGTCAGAATAATCGGGATACCCAGCATCACTGTGTTGGAGAACCCACCACCAAAGCCGATGATCACACTATCTGCTGGTGAGCGGCGCAGCACCACACGCGCAAGGAGGGCCCCGATGAGCCAAACGATCATCACGCCCCCATAATAGGAAAGCCACAGCCCCCACGGCAGCGCCTCGGGCAGCTCTGTATTGGCAAGTGCGCGAAAGAGCAACGCTGTTATGGCAAATGTGAAGGCGTACTTGTCGATCCCATCAATCGCCTCTTCGCTCAAAAACCCAGAGCGACCCGCAAAATAGCCAAGTGCAATGATGAAAAAGATGGGCAGAACGAGCTGCGCCGCTTCCATGGAAAAACCCCGCTAGAGCGTTTCCAGCCGAAACGCGGCGATATAAGGAACCAGGGCCAGATCTTGATCCAGGTGCGTTCTCGATCTAACAGATTAGAGTTACGGCATAAAACACCTTAGCTTTAGGCGTTTTACGAAACCATTTGATCGGACAACACCCTCATCAAAATCGAAAGGGCTCTAGAGCGGGAACAGACACACCCGCACCGGCGGAAGCTAAAGCGTTTTCAACAAGATTCGAAGGATTTTTGTGAGCAGTCAATCTGCCCGCATATTACCAATCATAAAGGCCTGTAAACCGCGCAAAGCCAGCTGCTTCAGACCATTCTGTCCAGGCAGTCCGGAATCGGGCCGTGGTGCTGGGGCTGTTAAAACCCCGTCCCATCCCGAGCATAAGAAGCTCATCGCAGCCAGCAAACGCATTGAGCGTTGCAGGTGGCAGTGTGCCTCCAGACCGCGTCAGACGACCAAGCTCGCTGTCTTCAGCCCCATCTGTCAGCAGGACAATTTTTGTGTGCGTCGAACAATCAATGCCGCCAGCCATGGTTTCAAGAAACGGCACGATATTGGTCTTCATCTGCGCTTCCAGCCGACCTTCCGCGACGAGACGAGGAAGGTTGGACACAAGAGCCTGAATGCCTTCTGCAACAGCATCGGGGCGTGCACGCGCAGAGATCACCTGATCAATACGCAGTGGGTTTGACCCTGTGTCATAAACACCAAAGGAGCGCACGGTGACTTTGGATCGAACAGAAAGCCCCCGAATTTCCTGTGCCAGCCGGTCAGCAACTTGGCCGGCATAAACCTCACTTGTAACCAACGGGTTGGATTTCGAGAGATCAAGACCGATCACCAGATGCGTGGGAGCCGGTGGGCCACTGGGCTCTTCTGACAATGCAGCATCTGCACTGCCAGACAAGAACCCGACAGCCAAAGCAGCACTGACCGCAACGCCTGCACATATGCCGCCCAATCTCTTCATGGACATCACTCCGCCGCCTTGTTGATAGGACGGTTGCGACCAACATTCACAGGCGGCAACACTTCGCCAACCGCCGCGCGCGAACCACCGTCATTCACAGACATGCGCTGACGTCTGGACCACCAGTCTTCAAACAGTGCTTCATACCGCGCGATTTGCTGACTATCGGCACAAGACTTCATCTGTTCCGTCCGGGCAGCAGCTGCTTTGCCACCTTTCAAACGTCTTGGCGCTGGCAGAGCGAGGCTTTTGCGTCCGGTAAGATAGCTCGTTCTCACGCCTTCAAGCCCGCGCTCATAGGAACGACAGGAATCCATGAGCCGTGTCCACAACATGTTGCGGCGATGATCCATCCGCTCCATGTCGATGAGTATCTCACGGTTGCGCGCATATTCAGCTTCGAGGGCTGCAAGCCGCGCCACGTCTGCTTTCCGCTCAGCAAAGTCCCGGGTCTCAAAGAGTTTTTTGAGATTATTAAGCGCTGAGTGAAGGAAGAGGGCAGCAACACCGGTCACAACAAGGAAGATCACCCCGAGCGACGCCATCCACAGAACCGGTTGATAAGCACGGGCTGCTTCCAAGCCTGTTTGCGCCACGGCTGCTTCGCGGGCAGCTTCTGTCTCAATTCCGAGACTGGAAAGGGCTGATCCAAGAGATGCACCATTGCCGCCCAGGCCTGCATCAGCAAGACCCGCAGGCAGGGACATCAAAGCCAGCAAGAGACCAACACCACCCAACATAGTGAGTGCCAGAAGGAAGAGGACGCGGACAAAGACCGCCCGGCCAAACCCACCCATTTGTTCAATGAAGATGTGAGCAGCAAGAGTAGCAAAGAGAACCTGAAGGCTTTTGAAGGCTACAGAACTCGCAAGAGAACCTGGCAGTTCAAGGAATTCATTCGCAAGTGCGCGCGTCCAGAACTCTGTCACAATCATATAGTCGACAAAGAGAGCGCCACCAGCAACCGCCACGGCAAACAGAACAGCACCAAGATAGAAAGAGCGAAACCGCGCATCACGTTGACTGGAGATGAAATTCTCATTGATCTTGTGGCGCTGATCGTCGCTCACGAGGGAAGATGAAACAAACTTCATGATGAACGCTCCTGACCTGAGGGCGCGGCACGGCGAAACCATCGACGCTTGGGTTTGGCGTCATCGTTCATAGGGGCCGACAAGCGGCGACCCAGAGACACGATCTCCCGTTCCAGATGCTCCTGGCGGGCCCGACGGTCACGAAGCTCTTCACCATACTCAGCGTCAGCCTGCGTCAGCACGGAATGAATGTGAATATCCGGGAGAGGTTCAGCGCGGCGCCCATATTCGGCAGCGGCCCTCAGCTCTTCGTCCCGTTTGTGGCTATCTTGCCCCCAGCTCATGGCGCTCTCCCTCATGTTGACGGAAGGGAAAGGCAGCGATCCTGTGAAAGCAGCGATTCCCCTCAAAATTCCCGCCAGATCCCCGTACGCCGCACAGATCGAAGATCCAGGCCTTTAGTTTTGCTCAAGCTTTGCGGCGAAACCAGCCCTGAAATGGGGCGAAAGTGTGTTAACGCTAACTTTTCAGTGAACCAACTGATGCGTGACCGATGCGCCACAGGGTATCAACCAGCGAATTGCCCATGATTAGACAGATGAAATTCCGGCTTCACGCTTCCGCGCTGGGCCTGACGATACAACCGGGCTGGAAAGCTCACGCCGCACCTTCTGTATCCACAATGCGCACAATGTCGCTCATGATCTTGTTGAGATCAAAATCCTTCGGCGTATAGACACCCGCGACACCGGATGTTTTCAGCGCGTCAGCATCTTCCGGTGGAATGATCCCGCCGACAACAACGGGCACATCAAGCCGTCCTGCATCGCCAAGCCGTTCCATCACCTCTTTTACCAAAGGTACGTGTGAGCCGGACAGAATGGAGAGGCCAATGACGTGTACTTTGCCATCAACAGCATCTTGCACAATCTGTTCGGGCGTCAGACGAATACCGTCATAGACAATGTCCATGCCGCAATCGCGTGCGCGCACTGCAATCTGCTCAGCACCATTTGAATGACCATCCAGCCCCGGCTTGCCAACCAGGAACTTCAGGCGACGTCCGAGTTTGGTTGAAACCGCGTCCACGTCAGCACGAATAGCATCGAGCCCCGAAACATCATTGCGGGGGCTGGTTCCCACACCTGTTGGCGCACGATATTCGCCGAACGTGCCGCGCAGCACCTCGCCCCACTCACCCGTTGTCACGCCCGCCTTAGCACATGCGATCGAAGGTTCCATGATATTGCGGCCTTCCTTCGCCGCCGCACGAAGGTCTGCCAGCGCGGCTTTCACCGCTGCATCATCACGTGCGGCGCGCCAGGCTTCCAGATTGGCAACCTGTGCCTGCTCCACCTCTGGCGGCACAACCATGATGGCTTCATCACCGGTCCCGAGCGGGGAGTCCGCCGTTTCGAGCTGCTTATTGACGCCGATCACTGTCATGTCACCGCTCTCAATACGGGCGAAGCGTTCTGCATTCGATTCAACCAGCGCCTGCTTCATGTAAGCACTATCAATCGCAGCAACCGCGCCACCCATCTTTGCAATCGCATCAAGCTCTTCCAGAGCATCCGCCTTCAGTTGATCGACCTTCGCTTGCATGACTGTCGAGCCGTCAAACAGATCTTCATATTCCAGAAGGTCCGTTTCGAAGGCCAGTATCTGCTGGGCCCGCAGCGACCATTGCTGGTCCCAGGGACGCGGCAGTCCGAGCGCTTCGTTCCATGCTGGCAATTGCACGGCGCGGGCGCGCGCATCTTTAGAAAGTGTCACCGCCAGCATCTCAATCAGAATGCGGTAGACATTGTTTTCAGGCTGTTGCTCAGTAAGGCCCAGCGAGTTCACCTGCACCCCATAGCGAAAGCGCCGCAGCTTGGGATCTTCAACACCGTATCTGGTCGCGCAAATCTCGTCCCAGAGATCGACAAAGGCGCGCATCTTTGCAATCTCAGTGACAAAGCGCACGCCGGCATTCACAAAGAAAGAAATACGCCCCACAACGCGCGCAAAATCAGCATCGGGCACCTGGCCGCTCGCTTTCACCCTATCGAGCACTTCCTGAGCGGTTGCCAGAGCGAACGCCAGCTCCTGAACCGGCGTCGCGCCTGCTTCCTGCAAATGATAGGAGCAGACATTGGTTGGGTTCCATTTCGGGATTTCGCGGTACGTGTAAGAGATAATGTCGGTGATCAAACGCAGAGAAGGTTCAGGCGGAAACACATAGGTCCCCCGCGACAAATATTCCTTGATGATGTCGTTTTGCACAGTGCCTGTAAGTTTGGCGCGGTCCGCCCCCTGCTCATCCGCAGCTGCGATATAGAGCGCCAGCAGCCAGGCCGCCGTCGCATTGATCGTCATGGATGTGTTCATCTGCTCAAGCGGAATAGACTCAAACAATTGCCGCATATCACCCAGATGGCTGATCGGCACGCCCACCTTGCCCACTTCGCCGCGCGCCAGCACATGGTCCGCGTCATAGCCAGTCTGGGTTGGGAGATCAAACGCAACAGACAGCCCCGTCTGACCCTTGGAGAGATTATCCCGATAAAGCGCGTTGGAAGCCGCCGCCGTGGAATGGCCTGCATAGGTCCGGAAAATCCAGGGCCGGTCTTTATCGTGCTGAAATGGTTTTTGATCGCTCATAGGGCATAGTCTCTCACATTTTGTGAGGCTCGATTAGCACACCCGTTGCTGCACCGCAAAAATGCCCGAAATCGGGCTTGAATACTTGAGGCCCATGGCGTTTGATCCGGCCAACCACGGAGAAAGACATGAGCGAGCAAGCCCCAGCGCAGCCAACCAGCACACTACCCCTAAAAGACCTGTATGAAGTGGGCGAAATCCCCCCTTTGGGGCATGTTCCAAAAAACATGTATGCCTGGACAATCCGGGAAGAACGCTTCGGCCCGCCGGAGCAATCCATGCAGCTGGAAGTCGTGCCCACCTGGGAGCTGGACAGTCACGAAGTGCTCGTCCTCGTGATGGCCGCAGGCGTTAACTACAATGGTGTCTGGGCAGGGCTGGGGGACCCGGTCTCCGTCTTCAACGTCCATGACGAGCCTTACCATATTGCAGGGTCTGATGCGTCGGGCATCGTCTATGCTGTTGGCTCGAAAGTGAAACGCTGGAAGGTCGGCGATGAGGTTGTCATTCATTGCAACCAGGACGACCATGATGACGAAGAATGCAATGGCGGCGAGCCCATGTTCTCAACGTCGCAGCGCATCTGGGGTTACGAAACGCCAGATGGGTCCTTCGCACAGTTTGCCCGTGTGCAGGACCAGCAGCTCATGCCACGTCCCCAACATCTGACCTGGGAAGAAAGCGCCTGTTACACGCTGACACTGGCGACGGCCTACCGCATGCTGTTTGGCCACAGACCTCACGTTCTAAGTCCCGGCCAAAACGTCCTCGTCTGGGGGGCGTCAGGCGGGCTCGGCTCCTTTGCCGTGCAACTCTGCGCCATTGCCGGAGCGAACGCCATTGGCGTTATCTCCGGCGAAGCCAAGCGCGACTTTGTGCTCTCCATGGGCGCAAAAGGCGTCATCAACCGCAAAGAGTTTGATTGCTGGGGCCAGCTGCCAAAAGTGAACTCAGATGAGTTCCACGCCTTCTCGAAAGAAGCCCGAAAGTTCGGCAAGGCGATTTGGAACATCACAGGCAAAGGCAACGACCCGGACATTGTGTTTGAACATCCAGGCGAAGCCACCTTTCCCGTTTCCTGCATGGTCGCAAAGCGCGGCGGCATGGTTGTCTTCTGTGCCGGCACCACCGGCTTCAACATCACGTTTGATGCGCGCTTTGTATGGATGCGTCAGAAACGTATTCAGGGGTCCCACTTTGCCAATTTGAAACAGGCAGCTGAGGCCAACCGCCTGGTCATCGACCGCCGCATTGACCCGTGCATGTCAGAAGTCTTTTCCTGGAAAGACATCCCAAAAGCACACACCAAAATGTGGAAGAACGAACATCTGCCGGGCAATATGGCCGTGCTGGTATCCGCCGCCCGCCCGGGTCTGCGCACCTATGAAGACGCCATTGAAGCGGGGAACAGCTAACCTGCTCACTGAACGTTCACGTCCAGTCGTTTGTGAACACGATCTTCGGGCCAGGGTCATCCATGGCCTCAGCAGCCTCAGAAAATGCGGCTTCCCGGGTCGTCACCTGCTCGGGATGAAAATGCCCACGAGCAACTTCTTCAACAATTTGGGGAAGCAGCGCCCGGCCCTGCACCCGCGATGTGTGGAAGCTGATGCCTTTTGTATACATGGCCGTCATTGGAAATGGCACTGCATTGTCAAAGGGAACGGAGTTGCTAGTGCAAGTGCCATTCGAGCCGGTTGATCGGATAGCAAGCTTCAACCCCTCCATGTCACCAGACGAATCCACTGCAATGTTAAAAGACCCGAGTGATTTTAAATCAGCAGCTGACGGCACCAGTTGCACCTCTGCACCCATCTCAGCGGCCATGCGCAGCGCCTCACCGCCCGCACCAATTTCAGCGTAGAGAACCCGAGACGCCCCGTGCGCGAACGCCACTTGAACGGCATAGAGCCCAATGCCCCGTCCACTGCCAACAACCAGCACGGTGGGGTTCTCATATTTTTCCATATGCGGCGCAACCGTGCGCCAGGCATCGGCAATATTGTCAGAGCCACCCGCCAGCACTTCCGGCCTGACATTGTTCGGCAAAGGCACCAGCATGTGATCCGCAAAGGGCACGTGCATCAATTCGGACAAGGCCCCGCCAAACTCTTCACCACAAATGGGCTTCATGCCGTAGACCGCACCGCGTGTGACGGTGAGGCAAGAATTGGTCCAGCCCTGACGACAATGATCACAAGTCCCGCAGGAAATCTGGAAGGGCACAATGACCCGGTCGCCAGGCTTCACTGACGTTACCCCCTCGCCAATCTCCACAACCTCCCCTGCGCATTCATGGCCGAACGCGAATGGACCGCCTTGGAGGCCGGTCCCCCTGACGGTTGCATAATCCAGATCACATCTGGCAACCGCGAGCGGGCGAACGATTGCATCTGTCGCGTTAGTGATTTGGGGGGCAGGAACGTCCCACCATTCAAGCTTTCCGGGTTCGATAAAGGTAAGCTGGCGCATACTAATCTCCTGTTTCGACAAGAAATCTCATGCGCCAACGCCATGGACAAACGCGGACTTCACACGCTGGATGAACGTCATTCACCCATCGCCACTCAGAAGAGTTGTGAGGCAATCATCATCGTGCCACTGACACCGCCTAGATAGGCGACCGTCCGCAAGACCGGCACACCACCTATATAAAACACCGCGTGAGCCACCCGGCAGGCAAAGAAAATCAAGGCCCCTAGAGCCGTGACATCATTGGCAGCGGCCACAGCGTGAACAGACAACACAACCGCACCAAAAAGCACCAGATTGTCGATCAGGTTACTGTGTGCCCTGACGACCCGGCCACCCCATCCGGTAAGAGGGCGAACATCATCGCGCCCGCCCAACATTGCTTTAAAACCCCATTGCTGGCGCATTGCTCTAAAGAGCGGCACGCTGGAAATAAAGAACGCGAGGCCACAACTCGCCATCAAAACCCAAAGATCAACTGTCATCGGAAAGCCCTTCTGTTCGTATGATTTCCCGGACCGTAGACAGGAGGGATTTGGCCCAATATTGTCTAATTAGTCATTTTTAATTCAATATCGGACAAATCATGACAATAACCATTGGTCTCATCGCTTTTGATGGATGTATCGGTTCAAGCGTTCACGCCCTGGCCGACCTTTTCAGCGTCGCAAATGCGATCCATCACCGCACGGGCGGCGAGCAAGCTCTGTTCGAGACCCGAGTTCTGACACTTGAGGGAAAACAGGTAACAGCCTCTAACGGACATCACATCCCCTCAGAAGGCGCGCTCACCTCAGGAGCCGACCTGGATGTCCTCATGATCCCGGGCATCGGGATTGAAGCCGTCGGTGCGATCGATGAGACTCTCAACAGCATGAAACCTCTTATCAATCTGCTCAGCGACCAACGAGGTCGCCCGACGATCACAACGGCGTCGTGTACCGGGACATTTCTGCTGGCTGAATCTGGACTGCTGAAAGGGACGCGAGCCACCACCACCTGGTGGTTGTCATCTGAGTTTTCGGAGCGCTACCCCGATATAAAAATGCAGGCAAACGAGATACTGGTCGACACAGGACCTGTGATCACCTCGGCTGCAGGCACATCTTATCTCGACCTCGCCCTCCACGTGATCCGACGCCTGGCAGGCGCACACCTCGCGCACCTCTGCGCAAAGTTCATGATTGTCGATGGGGGGCGAACATCACAGCGTCCCTATTCCATCCCCTGGCATTTCATGAGCCGCGATCCTTTGCTCGAAAAAGCAGAAAGCTGGGTCAGACGCCGCCTTGAAAAGCCAATCAGCGTCAATGCATTGGCTGAACATCTCGGTATGGGCGCCCGCACGCTGCACCGGCGCTTCCTGCGCCTGGCGCAGC
>JAJFGY010000178.1 GCA_021775935.1 Alphaproteobacteria bacterium | reverse complement strand
AGCCCGCCCATTTTTGCAAGCGCCACGTCGTCATCGTCTGCGGCCTTAAGTTTCGTCCAGCATCGTTCAATGACCAGCTGCACCTCTCTTAACTGCCGTTCTTTTTCCCTGACAATTATCTGATGCCATCCAAAAAGGGGCACCAGCAGGTTCAAAACGGCGACACCCCCAATGCCCATGAAAAAAGGGAGTAATACAGAGCGATCGATCCCGCTGCTCAGAAAAAACAATGACCCGATTGTTGCGCCGATGACCCATGTAAAAGCACCGCGCATAGATGCTTTGGTGACAGGACGGAGTTTGCCCGGATCAAAAATATCAGGTGCGTCCACCTCGCGGCGCAACCGTGACCAGAGCCGCCCCTCATCAATCGTCAAATAGAAATATTTTGCGATGAGCGAAAAGGCAAAAGGGGCCACTACGAAAAACCAAACGGCGGCTACCTGCATAGATGTAGGGGGAAGAAACTCATAGCGCCCTTCAAACCCCAAAAGTTCCATGATCCCCGGCAAGGCTGGAACCAGGCTCACAAACCCGAATAGATAGCCTGCAATCCCAACGATGCGCGCAGTCGATCGTCCGTTGCGCATGTGGGCATCCCACAAGGTGAGAAGCTCTGTGCGCTCCATCCCCAACATGGCCGCAGCCTCAGCACTTTCATTGCGCTGCGCGACAAGATTGTAAGAGACAACAGTGGTTGCATAGCCCGCCAGGAGAGAGAAAATCGTCGCAGCCCACCCATAGGGACCAAGGCCAAACAAAAGCGCTGGAGCGTCAGCGCCATCATCTGGGTTGGGACCACCGGGTATCTGGTCCACGCCAAACTCTGCATAAACACCTGTTGCCCAGGCAAATACCCAATAGCTCACCCACAAAGCTGCGGCGATCATGAACGATGCGGGCCAAGGCCGCCGCCCCAGGAACCACACAACCCATTGATCCCACGCGTAAAGCTGATCGCGCGCAAGCGCTGTATCAAGCTGGTTCAATGCCGCCTCCCCTCATCACATCCCCAAAACATCTCTCACAACCCTACGGCAATTCAAAGCCGATTGCTCCTCATACGCAAATCTCGTTAGTCTGGATGCAGGGAGAGCAACATGACATCCATACCGACCGAACAAACCATCGACGCAGCCTGGCTCACTGAGCGTCTCAACGAGGCCGGGCACAAAGTCACAGTGACGGGGTTTCAGGCAAAACGGATCGGCACGGGCCAGATCGGCAAGTGCATCCGATATGCATTGGATCTTACCGGTGAGACGGCGGGGGCGCCAACCAGTCTTGTCGGCAAGTTTCCCTCAGACGATGAGATAAGCCGCGCCACGGGTGTCATGCTCAAGAACTTCATCAAGGAAGTTTCCTTCTACCAACAAGTTCAGGAACGCCTCACCATCGCGACCCCCAAATGCTATTTCGCCGCCATTGACGGCGAGGGTCCGGACTTCGCTCTTCTCTTGGAAGACCTGAGCCCGGCTGTTCAGGGCGATCAACTTAACGGATGCTCCGTTGATGTCGCCCGCGCCTCCGTGCTGGAACTTGTGGGTCTCCACGCACCCAGCTGGAATGACGAAACCTTGCGCGGCAAAGACTGGTTGGGAGAGCCAAACGCAGAGAGCATCGAGCTCAATCGCTCTCTCTATCAAGGCAATATTGATGGCTTTGCGGAGCGCTATGGCGCCAGGCTTAAAGAAGATGAACTCGCGATCATTCGCAAAGTGGCTGACGCCGATCCGCCCATGGGCGACGCCCTGCCCGAGCCCTTCGCTCTCGTTCACATCGACTATCGACTGGACAATTTGTTGATCGACGAAAGCTCAGCCCCGCCAAAAATCACAGCCGTCGACTGGCAAAGCATTTCGCTCGGAAGCCCTCTTGCTGATGTCGCTTATTTTATGGGTGCAGGGCTGCGCTCTGAAACACGCAAACAAGTCGAAGAAGAAATTGTCCGCGCTTATCATGCAGCGCTCCAGGACACCGGCATCGAGGATTATGGGTGGGAGGCCTGTTGGGCGGACTACCGCAAAGGCGTGTTTGCAGGCTTTTTCGTCACCGTCATCGCCTCCATGATTGTGGAGCGCACAGAACGCGGCGATGAGATGTTCCTCACCATGGCAAGACGCCACGCCAGGCACGCACTGGATCTCGGCTCAGACGAATTTCTCGTCTAAACCGCAAAAAGGCGACCTCCCCCCCGTATCTTTTCAAGGGCCTCATCCGTTTAAGGTAGACATGGAGGGGAGCATCATCATGTCCAATGAAGAAGATACCGGGTCAAACACACAGCCTGCCACCGATCTGCCCACCGATCTGCAAAGCGAAGGTCGCCAATATATGCGCAAGGGCTGGTTTCTATATCTCAGGGATATCGAGCCAGAGCGTCCACGGCTCTTTCGCTATTGCCGAAAACTATCGGGCAGCGTCTGGGATGCGGAAGATCTGGTGCAGGAGACCTTGCTGAGAGGCTTCGCCAACCTGGCTCTAGAGGATAATCGCGACATGCAGTGGGGTGCCTACCTTGCCCGCACCGCAAGTAATCTGTGGATTGATCAGACCCGGCGCAAGCGGCAAGTCCCTCTGGAAGACGCCCCCGAACCCACATCTCCGCCTGAGGCGGAGACAGCGGCAGCCATACGCGATGGTGGACGCAAACTCATGAGATTGCTTTCACCACAAGAACGTTGCGCCATCATCATGAAAGATGTGTTTGAGTATTCACTCGCCGAAACAGCACACCTTTTGGAGACAACCGAAGGCGCCATCAAAGCAGCCCTGCATCGCGGGCGCGAAAAACTGGCTGACCCTACACCCAGCGCACGGCCAGCCCCATCGGCAGCACTTGTCCAGCAATTTGTCGACGCCTTCAACGCAGCCGATGTCGACGCCCTGCGCGCAACCATGCTCACCACGGTGACTGCAGAAGTGTTTGCGCTCGGCACAGGGCGCGGCCTCGACAATATCGACAAGCCTGATCGCTGGATCGGAGCCTGCCTCAATGGGCATTCACCAGACCCAACCCGGCATCAACGGGCCGAATGCGCGCACCTTGAGGGAACACCGCTCGTCATCCTGTGGCGGCGTTTTGGGGAGGGTCCGGAGAAAATGGAGGAGATTTGGCGGTTCCACGAAGAGGAAGGCAAGATCGCCCATATTTGGGACTATTGCGCCTGCCCTGAAACGCTTCAGGAAATTGGAGAAGCTCTGGGTTACCCAGTGCTCGCACGCTCATATGGCTATTATCACGGTGAGCTGATGGAGGAAGAATAAGATGAATAGCAGGATCGGCTTAACAGCCGAGCTTGCCCTTCACGATGGCACCAGCCTTGCCAAAATCCATGCTCCCTGCATAGCGCTTCTTAAGCTCACCCATGCAACGGCCCATATCTTTCAGGCTTTCGGCCCCAAGCTCGCTCACCACAGCGCTGGCTGCGGCTTCAACCTCTTCATCCGAGAGCTGAGCAGGCATGAAGCCCTTGATGACCTCAATCTCTTCGCGTTCCTGGGTCGCCAGTTCAGCCCGGCCTGCATTTTCGTATGTCACAGCTGATTCTTCGCGCTGCTTAATCATCTTGGCGAGGATCGCGAGAATGTCGTCATCAGAGACGAGCGTGTCAGCGCCGTCCGTCCGCGCAGCAATGTCCCGGTCCTTAATCGCAGCTTGCATCAGGCGAATAGTGCCCATGCGGCGCTTGTCCTGAGCCTTCAGAGCCACTTTCAAAGCCGCTTTGATTTCTTCGCGCATCTGTCTTCTGCCTCATAGACATGTGATCGGGAGGCGGGGAGTTAGCACACGTGCCCGCACCCGGCTAGCACAAAGGCAAGACGCTACTCCAATCGCCCCGCGGACGCAACGCCGCAGCCTCTCCATAACCCCTTGTTTCTAAATGGATTTTTTTGCGTGTGACTTCTGGGCGACTCGCTTGACGTGGACACGCCCATCCCTTAGTTTCCGCGCAATTTAGCGGGTCTCTGCGGCCTCGCGCCCTCCCTTAAAGCATTTCCAGGTGAGGTGGACTTAACGTCTCACCGCCCGGAAATGCGGCCACAAAAATGCAGAGCGGTTCGCATGCAGAACCGCTCCAGGAGAGATGAAATGAGAGTGTCGACACTGTCCGCCACGGAACCAAGCTTGTCTGGTTCCAAGGGGGAGTCGGCACCGTTTCGGCGCATCCAGAACCCAGCTGATATGACACACAGACCTCAAAGCCCAGGAGCAGCCTCATGAGCGCGCGCACCCCAACAGCTCTTCTCGTCTTGAAAGACGGCACCGTGCTGGAAGGCGTGGGGCTTGGCGCCACCGGC
>JAJFGY010000177.1 GCA_021775935.1 Alphaproteobacteria bacterium | reverse complement strand
AATGGTATTCCGATCCTGCATCACCCGGTGAGCGCTTCAAATTGACAGTCTACATTCTCGACAAACGCCTGCGGGCCGACGGTCTGAAAGTTGCCGTCTTCCGGCAACAGCGGGCGGGAACCGAATGGCAGGACGCCAGCGCCAATGCAGCAACAAGCGTCCAGCTTGAAAATGCCATTCTCATGCGCGCTCGAGAACTAAGGGTCAATACGCTGCAGGCTGACGAAGGCTAAGCCTTTCTTCCAAGGCACGCCTATTGCGACCTGAGATAGAGACCCTGAGAAGAAACATTGGCAAGCGACCGATAAGATCAGCTGCAGCGAGGAGCGCCAAAACCGAGCGCTCTTTTTGCCGCGGCAGATCAGGCTGGTCTTGCTCCCGCACACATTCCCATGCAAAAGAAGCAACACGGTACCTTTGGGCACTGCTCTTTTGAAGTGCCGTCCTGCTCTCTTCCTAACGTCGAAAGACACTCATGTCCGGCTCTGCATCCGATCGCTACAACGCCAAAACCACTGAATCTAAATGGCAGAAAGTCTGGGCGGAAAACCAGACCTTCGAGGCGCCAGATCAGCCCCGTGAAGGCAGCGCGGGCAAGTATTACGTCCTGGAAATGTTCCCGTATCCATCGGGGCGCATCCACATGGGCCATGTGCGCAACTACACCATGGGCGATGTCATTGCGCGCTTCAAAAAGGCGCAGGGTTTTGACGTTCTCCACCCAATGGGATGGGATGCGTTTGGCATGCCAGCTGAAAACGCTGCCATGGAGAATAATGTTCACCCGGGCGACTGGACGTACAAGAATATCGACGCAATGCGCGCCCAGCTCCAGCAGATGGGCCTGGCCATTGACTGGAGCCGAGAATTTGCGACCTGCGATCCAAGCTACTATGCCCAGGAACAGGCTCTCTTCCTGGATATGCTCAGCGCCAATCTGGTCACACGGAAAACGGCCCAGGTAAACTGGGACCCAATCGATATGACGGTGCTCGCCAACGAGCAGGTCATTGATGGTCGCGGATGGAGATCGGGTGCGCTGGTGGAACGCCGGGAGCTTACTCAGTGGTTCTTCAAAATCACTGACATGGCTGACGACCTGCTGGCCGGGCTGGATGAGCTTGAGCGCTGGCCCGACAAAGTGCGCACCATGCAGCGCAACTGGATTGGCCGCTCTGAAGGCGCGCACGTACAATTTCCCCTCGAAGGACGCGATACGCCGCTCGAGGTTTTCACCACCCGCCCCGATACACTTTTCGGTGCAAGCTTTTGCGCTCTCTCACCCGGCCACCCACTGACCCGGGAGTTGGCGGAGACCAATGCGGACCTTGCCGCCTTCGTCCGCGAATGCGAGCAACTGGGGACCAGCGAAGAAGCCATTGAGAAGGCGGAGAAGCGCGGCTTTGATACAGGACTAAAAGCCCGCCATCCGTTTCTGGAAAACGTTACCCTGCCGGTCTATGTCGCAAACTTTGTTCTGATGGAATATGGAACAGGCGCCATTTTTGCCTGTCCTGCCCATGATCAGCGCGACCTGGATTTTGCACGCAAGTACAAGCTCCCCGTGACGACAGTGGTGGCACCCAAAAAGCTCGAAGGGGCTGACCTGACAAGCTTCATCGCTGAGCAGGATGCAAGCGATACGGCCTTTGATGGCGATGGCGTTGCGGTGAATTCCGACTTCCTCAACGGCCTGGAAGTCAAAGCCGCAAAACGCACGGCGATAGAGAAACTCGAAGAGCTGAAGCTCGGCGAAGGCACGGTGAATTATCGTCTGCGCGACTGGGGTATTTCCCGTCAGCGTTACTGGGGCTGTCCCATTCCTGTTATCCACTGCGATGCGTGTGGAACGGTGCCGGTGCCCCGCGATCAATTGCCAATTGTGTTGCCCCAGGATGTCACCTTCGACAAGCCCGGCAATCCGCTGGAGCATCATCCGACATGGAAGCATGCGCCCTGCCCTGAATGCGGCAAGGAAGCCTTGAGAGAAACCGACACCTTTGACACGTTCGTGGACTCATCGTGGTATTTCGCACGCTTTACGGCACCGCGGGCAAACGGACCTACAATTCCTGATCTGGCCAATCACTGGTTGCCCGTCGACCAGTATATCGGCGGCGTTGAGCACGCTGTCCTGCACCTGCTCTATTCGCGCTACTATTCGCGCGCGATGAAAGAAACAGGCCACATGGACATAAGAGAACCCTTCGCCGGGCTCTTCACCCAGGGCATGGTCACCCATGAAACCTACAAGTCGACTGACGGTCGCTGGGTCTCTCCCGAAGAGTTGATCTGGGACGGCGACACCCCCTTCCTTGACGATGTTGGCAATCGGGCGCCTGTAACGGTTGGGGCCATCGAGAAGATGTCGAAGTCCAAACGCAACACGGTCGATCCCTCCGCCATCATTGATCAATATGGGGCTGACACCGCCCGCTGGTTCATGTTGTCGGACAGTCCCCCTGAACGCGATGTCCAATGGACCGAAGAAGGCGTGGAAGGTGCCTGGCGGTTCACCGGGCGTTTGTGGCGCCTGATCCAGTCAACCCTGCCAGAAATTGCACCGATCGGAACCGCACAGCCACAACTTGATGCAGCATCAGAAGAACTGCGCCGCACAGTCCATAAATCGCTGGATGCGATCACAGCTGACCTGGAGCAGCTGGGTTTCAACAGAGCGGTGGCCAGAATTTATGAACTCAGCAATGCACTGTCTGGCTTCAAACCCGGCGACAAGGCAGCAGCTGAGTGGGCACGGCGAGAAGCGGTTGAAGTGTTGACCCACCTGGTCGCGCCCATGATGCCCCATCTGGCAGAAGAAGCCTGGGTGGCCCTTGGGTATGATACGTTAATCGCTGAGGCACCGTGGCCTGTTGCAGACCCCACCCTGCTCGTGGAACACTCTGTGACAGTGGCGATCCAGGTAAACGGGAAGCGTCGTGATGAAATCACGGTCGCGGTGGACGCAGACAAAAAGACGGTGGAAGAAGCCGCCTTGGCCCAGGAGAAGATTCAACATGCCATTGGAGATGCGACGGTACGCAAAGTCATTGTCGTCCCGGGCAAGATCGTCAATATCGTTGTCGGCTAGCCGGTCCAGCATTCCGCTTGCAGTGGTGATGATTGCAGGCCTGGCTGTCAGCGCCTGTGGGTTCACCCCGCTCTATGCAACGCGAAGCGACGCTGGAGGTGTGGTCACAGCCCTTGCGGCGATTTCTGTTCAGGCGCCCGCTGATCGTGTCAATCGTGCCTTGCGCATAGAGCTTGAAGATCAACTGCGTGCGAATACGTTGGTCGCCCCGCAATATGCACTTGCACTATCGTCCGTTCTGTCAGAAGCCGATGTCGCGATTGAGCAAGACACAGAAGTTACCCGGACCAATCTCACATTGCGGACAAAGTTTGTCCTGCGCGACATGGCGACAAATGCGCCGCTCTATGAAGCAAAAGCATTTGCGATCGTCGCCTATAACCGCGTTCCTTCTGAGTTTGCAAACATCATCGCATCCCGCGATGCACAGGCCCGCGTTGCCAAGCAGGTTGCAGAAGAAATTCGCACAAAAGTAGCGATCTATTTTGAACGCCAAGGTGCTTGAGGCCCGCGCGATCAAGATCAGCGGCGCTCGACACCAGGGCATCCGATAGGGTTATGGAATGAAGCTTCGTGCGGGCGATATTGATCGGTTTGTCGCAAGTCCCGATCCCAAAGCTCAGGTCATTCTCATTTTTGGGCCGGACCAGGGCCTTGTGCGCGAACGCTCCAACAGGTTAGCAAAAACCGTCCTGGAAGACCTGAGCGACCCCTTTCGACTGACAGATCTTGGCGACACCGATCTAAAACAAGACCCCGCCAGGCTTGCCGATGAGGCTGCTGCCATTTCCATGATGGGCGGGCGCCGCGTTGTCCGTGTACGAAATGCGGGCGACAGTCTTTCAAAACTCGTCGGGTCGTTTCTAGCAGCGCCGGTTGGGGACGCGCTCATTCTGTTGGAGGGGGGCGACCTCACCCCGCGCTCAAGCTTGCGCAAGGCATTGGAAGCAGCAAAGAACGGGGCGGCCCTTCCCTGTTACGCAGACGACGCCCGAACCTTAGAAAGGGTGATTGAAGAACGGTTGCGGCAGGCAGGTCTTCGTGCAGACCCGGATGCCTTCGCCTATCTCACAAGCCACCTGGGCAGCGACCGCGGCGTAACGTTGCAGGAGCTCGATAAGCTGATCCTCTATATGCGCTCAGAACCAGACACCACCCAGGTTTCCCTCGCAGACGTCTCTGCCTGCATCGGCGACACCGCGGCAACCCGGCTTGACGAAATTATTGACGCGGCCGCAATCGGCGATTTCGGTGCACTCGATATTGCTTTGGCAAAAGCGAGAGAGGCCGACACCGCACCTGTTGCCATTCTGATTGCCATGACCCGCCACGTTCAACAACTGCACCTGGTGCTGGGACGTATGGAAGCGGGCAGCGATCGCGAAGCCGCCATCAAAGCATTGCGGCCGCCGGTTCATTTCAAACGCTCTGCGTCGATGAAGCGGCAATGTGGACTGTGGGACCGAAAGCGGCTGGAACGCGCGATGAGCTTACTGGGCGATGCAGATCGCCAATGCAAAACCACCGGCCTGCCCGATCGTGCCATCTGCGCCCAGGCCTTGATGCGCGTTGCACAAGGTGCGCGCTCTGGAGGTCGGAGATAATCCGCAGTTAGGATGAGAGATCCATCCGTAAACAGATTATCTAAACCCGGGACAGGCGGCGGCAAATCTCATCAAGTTGTTCAAGGGACGTATAGGAAACATTCACAGTGCCCCCCTTTTCGCCCTTGTGATTGATCGACACAGAGAGGCCAAGTGCGGTCGTAATATTCTTCTCAAGCGCAGCTGTATCAGCGTCCTTAATCTTGGGCGCTGACGACCCCTTCGCCTTTGCCGCGCTCGTTTCAGGCTTGCGGGTAAGGGCTTCCGCTTCACGCACAGACAGGCCCTTCGTAGCGATTTCTTTTGCAAGACTTTCAGCCTGAGGATGCCCGATCAGGGCCCTCGCATGGCCGGCGCTCAGCGAACCGGCAGACAGTAAATCCTGGACCGGGTCTGGCAGGGTCAAAAGCCGCAGCGTGTTTGCCACATGCGATCGACTTTTCCCGATCATCTTTGAGAGCTGATCTTGAGTGTAGGTAAACTGATCGACCAGACGCTGGTACCCCGCCGCTTCCTCAATCGCATTGAGGTCCGAACGCTGCACATTCTCAATAATCGCAATTTCCAGCGATTCATTGTCATTCAGGTCTTTAACGACAATGGGCACATCGTGAAGCTGCGCTGCCTGGGCGGCGCGCCACCGGCGTTCACCGGCAACAATCTCAAACTCATTTTCACTGCCACCAGGCGCCGGGCGCACCATGATGGGCTGCAAAATGCCTTTCTCGCGGATCGACTCGGTGAGATCATCCAAATCACCGGTTTTGAAGATCTGACGCGGTTGAAACGGGTTCGCCCGCAAAAATTCAATTGGGACCTCCCGGACCCCTTTGGGGGCCGGCGCTGTCTCATCACCAAGGGCGATGGCTGCATCGTCTCCGATCAATGCTGCAAGGCCACGGCCCAACCGGCTTTTTCCAGCGCCTTCATCGACCATGCCGGTCTCCTCTTTCGTTAACAAAGATGCCAGACCAGCCAGACCGGCTCATCGGGACACCTTCAGACGCTCTGCGGTTCAACAAGCTGAAACCCGCAGAAACTCTGGTTTTCTTCACTGCATTTCCCGGAAAGCCAGAAAAGTAGGGCCCGGTAGCGCTATTTGTGAATCTTTTCAACATCTTAACAGCAGTGTTTAAGAGTCATAAGAGATGACTCGAAATCAGCCCCACAACCTCTTGAAACTATGTTCATGCTGCCGTTTGGCTGCGTAAAACACGCTCCCGCTGAATAAGCTCTGAAGCAAGCTTCATATAGGCCCGACTCCCCGCACATTGATGGTCATAAACCAATGCCGGCTTGCCATAAGACGGCGCTTCAGAGATACGGACATTTCGCGGAATAACGGTCTTGTAGACTTTGTCGCCCAGATGCGCACGCACATCCTCCGCCACCTGACCAGAGAGATTGTTCCGCTTATCAAACATCGTCAGAACAATTCCCTGAATATCCAGGCGGGGGTTAAGGCTGGTACGAACCCGCTCAACTGTGCGCAGCAATTGACTAAGACCTTCCAGCGCAAAGAACTCGCATTGCAAGGGTACCAGGATCGAGTCGGCGGCGGTCATCGCATTAATCGTCAGCAGATTAAGGGACGGCGGACAGTCAATCAGAATGTAAGAATAGGGCCGGACATTCATTTCATCCGGCACACCGTCAAGATCACGCCCTGCAGGCGGCATCCGCGTCAGCGCATCGCGCAGCCGGTGCGAACGCCGTGACACACTTGCAAGCTCTAGCTCCGCCCCCAACAGATCCATCGTGGAAGGAACCAGATCCAGACCCGGTACCTTTGTCGGAACGATGGCCGTTTCAATCAGCGCAGCGCCGATCAGCACATCATAAGTGGAAAGCGTCCTGTCTGCGCGATCAACACCCAGCCCCGTACTGGCATTGCCTTGCGGGTCCAGATCAACAACCAGCACCCGCTCACCAACGGCGGCAAGGGCCGTTCCGAGATTGATTGCAGTTGTTGTTTTCCCCACCCCACCCTTCTGGTTAGCAAGAACAAGCACCCGGGGTTTAACACCGGCCTGAGACGCAAACTGGGACGCAAACTGAGGCCCAGGCTCAGAACGCGCCTCATGGTCAACGCTTGCTGCAGGGGGGGTTTCGTCAGACACGGGCAAGTTGCTCCACTTTGAGGACAGACCCAGCTGGGTCCGCTCGGCTCGGATAGGAAGTAACCCTAAATGTCCACGATTTCCGGGCTTGGGTCAATTCTTCATCCACCATCGCGCCCTTTAGAAAGAAGCCTTCCGTGGCAGACCCAAAATACGCCTCAGACCAGGTCAGAAGTCGGTCTAGAGGTGCGCAGGCCCGCGCTGAGAGCGCGTCGCAGGACCCGACAGCCCCAAGCGTTGCGGGATCTTCAATGCGGGAGGTGTGAACTGTGGCAGGCGCACCCGTCTCTCGAATAACTTCTCTCAGAAAAACAGACTTTCTTTGATCGCTTTCCACCAGATTCATGTGAAACCCCGAGCGATCAGCAGCTAGAATGGCAAGGACAAGCCCTGGAAACCCTGCCCCGCTCCCAAAATCTGCCCATCTAAGGTGATTTTCAGAGGCGAGGTCCAAAATCTGGGCTGAATCCCAGAAATGCCGTCGCCAGACATCGTCCAGCGTCGACTTGGACACCAGATTTATGGAGTTTTGCCACTTTTGCAGCAGGGACTCGTATGACGCGAGTCGGGTCATTGTTTCACGTGAAACATGCGCCATCCTGAAAAAGGATTCCGCATCAAGGACTTGCTGACCTTTATCCACAGGCTAAGCCGAACGGCGCAGATTTCCGCGCTTTACAAAGAGAAGAAGTGTGGTGATGGCCGCGGGCGTCACCCCTTCAACCCGCGATGCTTGGCCCAAAGTCACCGGTCGCGCGTCCGCCAGTTTCTGACGCACTTCCTGCGACAGCCCTGGAACCTCGGCATAGTCAAGCCTATCTGGGATTACCAGCGCTTCGTCTTTCCGAAAAGCCTTCACATCAGCCGCTTGCCGCTCCAGATAGACAGAATACGTTGCATCGATCTCTAGCTGCTCTGCAATTTCAGGCTCCAACGCAGAAAGCTCCGGCCAAACCCGTAAAACTGCAGCAAAATCAATGTCCGCATAGGACAGAAGATCAAATGCCGAGCGACGAACCCCATCCTGATTGATCTTGAACCCATTCTTCGCCAGAACAGCGGGTGTCTCCTTCAATGCATCGGCGAGAGCCCGCGCCGCATCGAGCTTCTTGTACTTGCTCAGAAACAATTCCGCCCTTGTCTCTCCAACACAGCCCAGCGCAATGCCAAGAGGCGTCAGTCGCTGGTCAGCATTGTCCGCACGCAGGCTCAATCGATACTCAGCCCGGGAGGTAAACATTCGGTACGGCTCCGAAACACCCTTTGTCACAAGGTCATCTATCATCACACCGATATAGGCATCCGCCCGATCCAGGATAAAGGGATCGCAATCCTGAACTGCCAAAGCGGCATTAAGGCCAGCCATCAGACCCTGCGCCGCCGCTTCTTCATACCCCGTTGTGCCGTTAATCTGCCCCGCGAGATAAAGGCCCTTCTGCGCCTTAGTCTCAAGCGTCGCCAAAAGCTCCCTTGGATCTACGTAATCATATTCAATGGCGTATCCTGGACGCAGAATGGTTGCTTCTTCCAGCCCGGGTATCGTCGCTATAAACGCTGCCTGAACATCCTCAGGCAACGCGGTCGAAATCCCGTTGGGATACACCGTGTGATCATCAAGCCCTTCTGGCTCCAGGAAAATCTGATGCGACGTCCGTTCAGCAAAGCGCACAACTTTATCTTCCACAGACGGACAATAGCGAGGCCCCACCCCATCTATCCGACCCCCATAGACCGGCGACTCTTCAAGGTTCTCCCTGATAATGTCATGGGTCTCAGGAGTCGTCCGGGTGATATGGCAGGAGATCTGCTGTTGAGGCACTTCTTTGGTCAGGAATGAAAACGGTACCGGCGGATTGTCGGCATGCTGTTCCTCCAGAACCGCCCAATTAATAGTTCGCCCGTCAAGCCTGGGTGGGGTCCCGGTTTTCAACCGACCCATCCTCAGATTGAGCCCATAAAGCCTCTCTGACAGCCCAAGAGCCGGCGCCTCCCCCACACGTCCGGCAGGAACCCGCTCCCTGCCCAAATGGATTACCCCGTTCAGAAACGTCCCTGTGGTCAAGATGACTTTTGACGTCCTAAAGGATCGACCGTCCTCACAGACCAGGCCGGTCACCTCATTCTCTTCCACAGTCAGGTCAATAACGGCTCCCTCAACCACCGACAGGTTTACCTGATCGGTAATCGCAGCCTGCATTGCCTCTCGATAGAGTTTTCGGTCACTCTGGGTTCGCGGCCCCCGCACAGCTGGGCCCTTGCGCCGGTTGAGCAAACGGAACTGAATGCCCGATGCATCAGCCACAGTGCCCATCACCCCATCAAGAGCATCTATCTCCCGGACCAAATGACCTTTCCCCAACCCGCCAATCGCAGGGTTGCAGGACATTTCTCCGACGGTCGCCCATTTGTGAGTTATCAAAAGCGTGGACACACCAAGACGCGCAGAAGCGGCTGCGGCTTCGCAGCCAGCGTGCCCTCCCCCAATTACAATAACGTCATAGCGATCCGACATATTTCCGCATCCATGGCCTCACTGCCCCACTCCTATGATGGATAGCAGGTCCCGTCAAAATCATTTCGCTGGTCTGTGGCATTTAGGACTCAAGTGTTTCACGTGAAACACTACTTCCCGATACAGAAGTCCCTGAACACAACATCGAGCAATTCTTCAACATCCACCAGCCCGGTAATCCGCCCAACGGCCCGTGCCGCATGACGAAGCTCTTCTGCGATAAGGGCCGTTTCGCCTCCGACTCGAAGTAGATCCAGGGCACCCCGAAGAGCTGCCACACAGGCATCAAGCTCCTTCCGGTGCCGCGCCCGGGTAATCACAGGCTCTTCCGTACGTCCAAAAAGATTTTCAAGACGCAGCGCCAGCGCCTCTTCCAGTTCCGCAAGACCGGCGCCCGTCACAACCGAAACCGAAAACACGTCACGCCCCCAATGAACCTCGGGAGCAAGGTCCACCTTATTGACCACCTTGAGATCATTTACACCTGCCTCTTCAAAGGCATCAGATGAAATTTCATTGGCAGATTGAAGCCAAACCCGAAGATCTGCGTCATCAGCCGTCTGACGTGCCCGTTTGATCCCCTCTTGTTCAACCGCACCAGCACCCTCTCTAAGTCCAGCGGTATCGCAAATGGTCACGGGCAGCCCACCCATCTTCAAACGAACCTCCACCACATCCCGGGTCGTTCCGGCTTCATCAGAAACAATCACTGCATCCCGTCTTGCCAAACTGTTAACAAGGCTGGATTTACCAGCATTAGGCGGTCCTACCACGGCCACAAAAATACCATCTCTGATGCGCTCGCCACGTTTGTCCGCCAGGAACCGCGACATCTCTTCAGTCAGACTTTCAAGTCCTGGTAGGACCGAGGCCGCCAGATCATCTGGCAAATCTTCATCAGCGAAATCGATTTCCGCCTCCACATAGGCAAGCGCTCGAACCAGCTGGTCCCGCCAATCATCGCAAAGCTGCCCAAAGCTGCCCGCCATCTGCCGAAGAGCTTGAGCCTGCTGGGCAGACGTTTCTGCTTCAATCAGATCCGCAATCCCCTCCGCTGCAGAGAGGTCAAACTTGCCATTCTCTACCGCGCGTCGGCTGAACTCCCCTGCTTCCGCAAACCGAAACCCTGCAATTTTTCCGAGTCCCTCAACCACGGAGTCAACCACAGCGAGTCCTCCATGCAGGTGGAGCTCCACAACGTCCTCGCCTGTAAACGAATGCGGCCCCTCAAAGCAAAGCACCAGAGCTTGATCAAGCACAGCCTGACTCTCAGGATCCCTCAGCGTGCGCAGTTCCGCGACCCGAGCGGCACCGGCTGCCTGCCCAGACAACACCGTCAGCGCCCTATAGGCCTCCTGCCCGGAAATGCGGATAACAGCAACGCCACCTCGTCCTCGAGCGGTCGCTGGTGCGAAAATGGTTTCCAATCCGTTCTGACTCCCGTGAAAGCGTTAAGCCGCACCTTGTGACAGCCACCATCCATGCTATCTCTCTTGAAGAGCCACGCCCTTCTTGAAAGAAATCTCTATGAACCTGCTCGGCCCCCAGAACGTACTCTGCGACGAGACAAGTCCTTACTTACTCCAACATAAGGACAACCCGGTTCATTGGCGTCCCTGGGGTCCTGAAGCTTTAGATCTCGCGAAAGCGGAGAACAAGCCCATCCTCCTCTCTGTCGGTTATGCCGCGTGTCACTGGTGCCACGTGATGGCCCATGAGAGCTTTGAAAATCCCGACATAGCAGCAATCATGAACCGTCTTTTCGTCAACATAAAAGTCGATCGGGAAGAACGTCCTGACATTGATACGATCTACATGAGCGCGCTGCATGCGCTCGGCGAACAAGGCGGCTGGCCTCTCACAATGTTTCTGACCCCCGACGGCGAACCCTTCTGGGGCGGAACCTACTTCCCGCCAGAGCCAAAGTTCGGCCGACCGGGTTTCCCGCAGGTGCTGGAAGAGATTGCGCGTCTTTATACACAAGAGCCTGAAAAAATCCACGGCAACCGTGACGCGCTCAAAAGCGTATTGAACAAGATCGATGACACAAGCGGCGAACCGCAGCTGGATATGGTGCTCGGCGTCGCCCATCAGCTTCTCGGCGTGATGGACATGGCGAAAGGTGGCCTCAAAGGCGCGCCGAAATTTCCCCAGACAGGCCTCCTGGATGTTCTTTGGCGCGGCTATATCGCGACCGACAATAAGGAGCTCCGATCAGCGGTGACAACGGCCCTTACCCATATGTGCGAAGGCGGCATTTATGATCATCTGGGCGGCGGCTTTGCACGCTACTCTGTCGATGCAGACTGGCTCGTCCCTCACTTTGAGAAGATGCTCTATGACAACGCCCTGCTCATTGAGCGCCTCACCGAAGTATGGCTAGAGACCAAAGTCCCCCTCTATAAGACCCGCATTGAAGAGACCATCAGCTGGATTGCACGAGAGATGACAACGCCCGAAGGGGCCTTCGCCGCAAGCATCGATGCTGATAGCGAAGGCGTTGAGGGCAAATTCTATGTCTGGTCAGCCGATGAAATTGATGCAGAGATTGGCATCAATGGTCCCTGGTTCCGCGAGCATTATGACGTGCAGGTGGGCGGCAATTGGGAAGGCACATCCATCCTCAACCGCCTCCATTCAATCTCGCATCCCCCCAGTGAGGCCGATGAAGAAAAACTCAAGTCCCTTCGCCAAACACTTTTCGACAAACGCGCATCGCGCATCGCGCCAGGCCTCGATGACAAGGTTCTGCTCGACTGGAACGGATTGGCAATCGCCGCCATTGCCAATGCGAGCCTTGTGTTTGGACGCACCGACTGGTTGGTTATGAGTCAAACAGCCTATCGTTTCGTAACCGAATCCATGAAGCGTGACGGACGCATGTTTCACACCTACCGTGCTGACCGATTACAACACCGCGCCATGGCAGATGGTCTGGCCAACATCACATCCGCAGCCCTCGCACTCTTCGAAGCCACGATGGATTGGCACTATCTTGATGACGCCCAGGGCTTCGTCTCAGAGCTCGACGCACACTATTGGGACGAAACGAACGCAGGCTATTTCTATACCGCCGATGATGCCGAAGCTCTCCTCATCAGAACACGCACGGCCTCAGATGACGCGACCCCTGCCGCCAACGGCATCCTGCCCGGTCTCTTCGTGAAGCTCTACGCGCTGACAGGCGATGAACATTATCGCGCCCGTGCGGACCAGCTGATCCTGGCTTTTGGCGGCGCGGTGACAAAGAACGCGTTCCCCCATGGCGCCTGGCTCGCAAGTTTTGACACAGCCGTCAATCTCACCCAGATCATCATTATCGGTGAGCCCGAAGATCCGGCACGAGGAGTCCTAAAAGCAACCACCCTCGACCTCTCTTTGCCTACGAGATTGGTGTTGGACCTGGACGCGGGAACAGAGCTTCCTGACGGCCACCCTGCCAAAGGCAAAACAATGCTGGAAGGCAAAGCCACCGCCTATGTCTGCACTGGGCCTGTTTGCTCCCCGCCCGTAACAGATCCCGGCGACCTTCGCGCGGCCCTTGAGGCCAGCCGTCTGGCCCCAGAAGACTAAATCCCCTCGCAACACCGAGCCGACCCCGATACGCTGGCTCAAAACCAGCAATGGCAGCCTCAGCAGCCGATACCCAACACTCTGACAGGAGACCCTCATGAGCTCAGAAACCATCACCATCAAGGGTGCGGACGGCACTTTCTCCGGCTACCTCGCCAAACCTGAAGGTGCGGGTCCCTTCCCGGCCATTGTCGTCATCCAGGAAATCTTTGGCGTCAATGCGGTCATGCGCGACATTTGCGATGATCTGGCAAAAGAGGGCTATCTCGCCCTTTCTCCCGACCTTTTTTGGCGTATTGAGCCTGGGATCGACATCACAGACCAGTCCGAGGCGGAATGGGCGAAAGCGTTTGAACTCTTCAACGCTTTCGACGTCGACAAGGGCATGATTGATGTGCAGGCCACTGTCGATACGGCCCGAAAACTGCCGGGAGCAAGCGGCAAAGTCGGTGCTGTTGGCTATTGCCTCGGAGGCCAGCTCGCTTTTCTAACGGCAACCCGAACAGACGCAGACGCTTCTGTTGGTTTTTACGGCGTCAATCTGGAGAACCGAACCGAGGAAGCATCAACCATCTCCAACCCGGTCATGCTGCACATTGCCGGGAAGGACGAATTTGTCCCGGCCGAAGCACAAGCCTCTATCCATGCCGGGTTGGAAAAAAACAATCTTGTAACACTGCACGACTATCCAAAGTGCGATCATGCCTTTGCCCGTGTCGGCGGCGCCCATTACGACAAGAGCGCAGCAGACCTTGCCAACAAACGCACGCTCGAATTTTTCAAAGCCAATCTCTGATCTGAGTCAAACACTCAACCATTCCGTATCCGAATCAAATATTTCGGCCTCCAGACTCATGATCAGCACACACAAAAACAGGAACAACCCATGGTAAAGGCAATTCGCATTCACGAAACCGGCGGCCCGGACGTGATGAAACTCGAAGACATAGATCTGCCTGATCCGGGTCCTGGCCAGGCGCGGGTGAAACACACAGCCATCGGCCTCAACTATATCGACACGTATCACCGCTCCGGTCTCTATCCCATCCCCCTGCCCTCAGGCATCGGACTGGAAGCCGCAGGCGTGGTGGAAGCCGTCGGTGACGGCGTCACAAATGTTGCTGTCGGCGACCGTGTCGCTTATGGATCAGGACCGTTGGGTGCCTATTCAGAAGCACAAAATTGTTTCGCAGCCGGTCTCATCAAATTGCCAGATGGCGTGAAAGAGGATGACGCCGCCGCCCTCATAATGAAGGGTCTCACTGTCCGTTATCTTTTCAAAGAGACCTACAAACTGAAAGCCGGCGAAACCATCCTCTTCCATGCCGCCGCCGGGGGCTGTGGTCTCGTTGCCTGCCAATGGGCAAAAGAGCTGGGCGTGACCATGATCGGAACTGTGAGCTCAGAAGAAAAAGCTGAGCTTGCCCGCGCCCACGGCTGTGAGCATGTGATCAATTATTCAACTGAAAACGTGCCGGAGCGGGTCGCCGACATCACCAACGGCGCAAAAGTCCCTGTCGTCTTTGACGGCGTGGGCAAAGACACATTCGAAATGTCACTGGATTGTCTTGCGCCCCGTGGCCTGCTGGCAAGCTTCGGCAATGCCTCTGGCCCTGTAACGGGTGTAGATCTCGGCATGTTGCAGAACAAAGGGTCTCTCTATGTCACCCGCCCGACCATGGTGCATTACATGATGACCCCGGACGAGCGAGATGCGGCAACCGCAGATCTCTTCGATGTTGTGGCGCGTGGCGCCGTAAAGGTCGACATCAACCAGCGCTATGCTCTTGCCGACGCCGCCCAGTCCCATATCGACATCCAGGCACGCAAAACCACGGGTGCAACGATCATCGAGCCGTGATCAAACGTTAGTTGCAGCACAGGTTTCATTCTAGTCAACTATATTGGCCAATTCTCTGGGGAGGTTCATATGCCACGCTCGATATTTACTACTGCAATTCTCCTGAGCCTCTATGCGCTAACAGGAAATGCCTTCGCAGAAAGCGGACCGCCCGACGCCGAAAATGCAAGCGCACCCTCCGACGATCTTTGTGTGGGATATGGTCCCCAGACACCACGGGACATAAGCAGCGTCCATGGTTTGAACGACCGCCTCTTTTCGCACGCTCCCCCAGCGGAGAAAATGAACCTCTGCAACATTCACACGCACACAAACGCAGAGCACAAAGGCCCTGATTTCTCGGTCTATGCCGGCGACGGGGACCATAGCGGCTATCAGTGCAACGCGACTGACACGCTGAGCGAGGTGGAGCTGCTCGATCCAACTAACGGCACAGGGGCCTTTCACGGGGTAAAGCCCGGCGACACCATTGAGGTTCATTGGGTTCACACTTCTTGCGATATCACACCTGGCGAGGGCCTTGGCTCCTGCCTCAGTGACAAATGCGCAAACCCCAATCTCAGAGTGGAGGCACAGACTTTCCTGGTGGTGAATGATGCAGACGCACTTGATTTTGCGCAGTACACCTATGGCGGCAATATCGTGGACGGCTTGCACCAATCCCGTGCGCTCCCGACAGATACAGGCACGCCCATTGTCTTTGGCGGCTCAACCACCGGCACGTCTTACAATCACCAGCAGTGCTCACCTCTCAAGGTGACCTGGAGTGTCAGACCGCGATGCGCAAAGCTTGATATTTCTTCACTGCACAGGTGGGCAGAAGAGGGCAACGTCTTCAACGAAACCCACTCCCACGGGGTGCGCCCGTTGGTGACCGCCCCTGAACTGCTTGCACCAATTGAGTAGAGATTCGAGCGTGTCCAGCTGAAGCTGAAGCACTTCAGCCTCCGGACACGCGACTAAACGAGAGATTAGAGCCGTTCATCCAATTCAATCAAACAATGAACCGCTCCAGCGTTACTCCGCAGCAACGGCGGGCGAGCCCTTGTAAATGCTCGTCCGTGGCTTGGCCATAACCCGTTGAACCATCGGTTCAAACGCTTCCAGTGGCATCGTGTCATAGTTTGGATCAAAGGCATTCTGGTCAAACAGATGACAGAATTGCGCGGTGTGTTCAAACGCCTGATGGCCGCGGAACTGTTCGCGCTGGTCGCGATCAAGACCGATATGGTGGAAGAAATAATAGCCCTGGAAGATCCCGTGATGTTCCATCATCCAGTAATTATCTTCTGAGACGAAGGGCTTCATGATCGCTGCACCAATCTCAGCGTGATTATAGGTTCCCAGCGTATCGCCGATATCGTGCATCAGGGCACACACAACATATTCCTCGTCCTTGCCTGCCCGGTGCGCGAGCGTCGCCGATTGCAACGAGTGCTCAAGGCGGTCAACAGCAAAGCCACCAAAATCGCCGTCTAGCAGTTTCAGGTGCGCAAGTACCCGGTCCGGCAGACCTTTGGCGAATTCACCATTACTGCCAGCAATCAGCTCCCATTCTTCCTGGCTGCTCTCAGCCATGGTTTTAAACGTGGCGCGACCATCAATGATTTTCTCAGACATGTTGAGCTCCTCCTCAAATAGCGTTGAGAGCAAACCTAATGCATTTCTAGAAGGAGAGGAACCAGTTCAGCGCGGGCAGAACAGAAACCAGCTGGTCTCAATTACGGAATGCCATGCCCGACATCAACAAAAAGCGCGTCATGGAAGGCCATCCGCGTCTCAAGATCGACGGTCCTGTCCCAGGTTTCACCCATATCGCTGGGAATTTCGATCGGCATCACTGTGCCAATCACCCGGTCTTTCCCGTCAGCACCCGGTCCAATGGGAAGTGTCATCATTTCAACAACGTGAGACATGCCAGACTGATCAAGCAGCGTCCAAAAAATGATCACCCCACATGGGTGGGTCGGTAAGAGTTTCAGCCGCGCAATATCGCGGTCTCTGGTCTCATAATCACCATACCCAAAGAGATCAATGCCTCGAAGATCGGCGCCGGCAGCTTCACACAAAGCACTCCCGAAAATCCGAACCACAAGCGCTTCATCACCCTCCCAGCTCATGTAACGAAGATAGGGTGACAGCTCCACAAGGTTGCGCAGATTAACATCATCTGCTGAGGGCAAATCCTTGTCGCCCCGAACGCTCAACCACCAACAGAGCAGTTCACGTCCAGGTTGGCTCAGCGTGTATCCGTTGATTTCTTTAGGAACATCAGGACGCTCTCCAGGCACGCGGGCCTGAATTTTCGCCACATGGTTCTGGTTGAGATAGGCTGATACCCACCGCGGAGCTGGCTCTAACTGGTCTTCCAATGCGATCCCCCAACAACCCAAAAACACCAAAGAGTTCAGGTCTGGAAAGAAAGATCCCACACGGAGGGTAAAAAGCCGTTAAGCCGCAAACAGAAAGAAACGGCAGAATTCAGCCGCTAGGTGTTCATGCTCTCAAAGAATTCTGCGTTATTCTTAGTCTGTTTCAGCTTGTCGAGCAGGAATTCAATCGCATCGGTTGTGCCCATTGGATTGAGGATCCGGCGAAGAACATACATTTTCTGCAGTTCGACTTTGTCCACCAGAAGCTCTTCTTTCCGGGTGCCGGATTTCAGAATATCCATCGCTGGGAACACGCGTTTGTCTGCGACTTTGCGATCCAGCACGATTTCAGAGTTACCCGTGCCCTTAAATTCCTCAAAGATCACTTCATCCATCCGGCTGCCAGTGTCGATAAGCGCAGTTGAAATGATGGTGAGCGATCCGCCCTCTTCAATGTTCCGTGCCGCGCCGAAGAACCGCTTTGGCCGTTGCAGCGCGTTTGCATCCACACCACCGGTGAGCACTTTGCCTGAACTCGGCACGACCGTGTTATAGGCGCGCCCCAAGCGGGTGATGCTGTCGAGCAGGATCACAACGTCGCGGCCATGCTCCACAAGACGTTTTGCTTTTTCGATCACCATCTCTGCAACCTGCACGTGACGGACCGCGGGCTCATCAAAGGTGGAAGAGACAACCTCCCCTTTCACCGAGCGCTTCATATCGGTCACTTCTTCCGGCCGCTCATCGATCAGAAGCACAATCAGATAGGCTTCTGGATGATTGGCGGAGATGGAATAGGCAATGTTTTGCAGCAGGACGGTTTTACCGGTGCGCGGTGGCGCCACAATGAGACCACGTTGTCCCTTACCTAACGGGGCGACAATGTCGATCACCCGTCCAGAGGTGTCTTTGCGGGTCGGATCGTCAATTTCCATTTCCAGTTTTTCATCTGGATAGAGCGGCGTCAGATTGTCGAAATGGACTTTGTGACGGGCTTCTTCAGGATCTGCAAAATTGATCGAGTTCACTTTGATCAGGGCAAAATAGCGCTCGCCCTCTTTAGGGCTCCTAATGTCGCCCTCGACCGTGTCGCCGGTCCGCAGCGAAAACCGCCGGATCTGCGAAGGAGAGACATAAATGTCATCGGGGCCTGGAAGATAGTTTGCTTGTGGAGAGCGAAGAAAGCCAAAGCCATCTTGCAGGACCTCAACAACACCCTCGCCGATAATGTCTGTGTCTTGTTCGGCATACTGCTTCAGGATCGCAAACATCAATTCCTGGGTACGCAACGTGCTGGCATTTTCAACTTCAAGCTCTTCAGCCACAACCAGAAGTTCGGTGGGCGATTTAGCTTTCAGCTCTTGCAGCTTGATCTGGCTCATATTTTTTCTCGTGATGTGTTTCGACCGCTCAGCGCTCGAAACGAAAGGAAGGAAATCTCTTGGGATCTGAAATCAGGTGAATTTTGTGAGATCTATATCTGTCGATCGGAGGAGCGGGGTCCACCGAAGAGAAATCTGGAACGCGGCCACACTGACATTGTCAGATGGTGCGGATGTGAATGTCCCGATAAGGCGCCGTCAGCAATAAGTCTTCACAAACGAAAGATTGAGTGAAAGGTCGGCAGCCCGGCGCCCAATCAAGGTCGCGCTCCGAGAGGATCTCGGCGGGTGTTATCCATCATATAGCCCCTGAGGCCCAAGGCTACAAGCCGAAAACACCCAAACAACAGAACTCCACTACCAAAAATCAGAACGGCCGGACGATGACCAAAATCACAATGAAGATGGTGAGCACCGGCGGCACCTCGTTCAGAAGCCGCATTTGCCGCGAGGTGTAGGGTCGTTCATCCCGATCAAAGGCCTTCCGCCACCGCGCAAGGAACCCGTGATAGGCCGCCATGCCGGTGACCAGCAAAAGCTTCGCATGGAACCAGCCATCCGATCCGATCGAGTCCCAGAGCAACCAGGTCAGCGTCAGTCCAAAGACCCAGGCGGCAATCATCGCCGGATTGATAATCCGTCTCAGCAGCAGCTCTTCCATTTTCTTGTAGTTTTCAGAGAGCTCAGAGCCGGGGGCAGTCTCCGTGTGATAAACGTAGAGCCTGGGCAGATAGTACATGCCGGCCATCCAGAAAATCACACTGATGATGTGAAAGGCTTTGATCCAGGGATAGAGGCTGAGCAATATTTCTGTCATTACGATCTCAAAACAAGCCTTGCTGTATAAAGTCTAGGCACGGTTTCACGGGCGATTTCCAGGGCAGATCCCGCCCGCAAGTTCCTCCGGGCAAATGATATCATCGCTCGTAAGAACAGCCCGCACTTGATCTCCCAAGTCCCGCATAAAGGCAGGATGCGTACCTGCTGCCGGCACCCGGATATAGGTCTCAACGCCAGACTTCCTGGCAAGAGCCCCATATTCAATATCGAGCTCAACCAGGGTCTCTGAATGCTCAGATACAAAGGCGATGGGGACCAGGACAATCTTGCGACCATCCCTGCCAGCTCGCTCAATCTCCTCATCGGTTGAGGGTCCAATCCACTCTAGCGGCCCGACCCGGCTCTGATAGCAGGTCACCCAGTCAAGCCCTTGAATTTGAAGGTCTTTGACAACGGCTGCGCAGGTTCTCTCCACTTGGCGCTGATAGGGATCACCTGCATCAACAATCTTTTTGGGAAGCCCATGGGCAGAGAAAAGCACCCGAACATTGTCTGCGCCGCCAGCCTGGGAAATCCCCTGCTTGATTAAACTGGTTTGTGCCTCGATCCAGCCCTTGGCTTCCGGGTAACAACAAATCTCTTTTGTTTCCAGTGACTTAAGAGAAGTATGGCTAAGCCCTACCTGCTGTTCCCATGCTTTCGCCCAGTCCTTAAGGGATGATGCCGTCGTCGCGGTCGAATATTGCGGATAGAGCGGAAGGAGGACGATTTTATCGGGATTGAAGGCTGCAACTTTCGCCGCAGTCTCACCAGCAAACGGGTGCCAATAGCGCATGGCGATGAAGGCTTTGACCTCACCTCCACCCTCGCTCAGGTCTCCAAGTACCCGTTCAAGAGCCTCAGCCTGCCGTTCTGTTTCCGGAACAATGGGCGATTTACCGCCAATATGCGCATAAATCTCGCGAGCAACAGGCGCACGCCGAGAGGAGATCAGTTTCGCGATCAACCACCGGAATGGCTGAGGTGCCGAGATAATCGCTGCATCAGAAAACAGATTGAAAAGAAACGGCTTCACCGCCTCAGGACCATCAGGTCCGCCAAGGTTGAACAGGACAACGGCAATGCGTTCAGGCTGGCTCACACCTCACCCCGCACCCGCTGGATCAACCGCTCCACATTTTCCGGGGGAGCTTGCGGAACAATCCCGTGCCCCAGATTAAAGACCCAGGGTCCCTGGCCGAGCGTCTCAAGCAAATGATCAACGGCCCGGTCCATCTCATCCCCCCCAGCGACGAGCAGAAGCGGATCAAGATTGCCTTGAACAGGTCCGATCGGTTGAAGGGTCTTTGCCGCCCATGCCGGATCGACGGAGGTATCAAGACTGATCGCGCTCACACCAGTCTCTCGAAAATAGGTTTCATAGGCTGCTCCCGCTCCTTTGGGGAAAGCAATCACAGGCACGTCTGGACAGGATT
>JAJFGY010000176.1 GCA_021775935.1 Alphaproteobacteria bacterium | reverse complement strand
GCGTCAAAACCGCCATATTCTAGGGAAATTGTCCTTGTTAACTCTGATTGAACTGGCTTCAGGCCATGTTCAGCCAGAATATGAATATTGCACCCCCAGCTTGCACGGCACGGCTGGGTGGATGAGGAGTGAGACGAATGCTTGTGAGGGCTGACAACATAATGACTGTAGCGGCGACTATTGCGGCAAAATCTGCCCGGAAATCATGGGCTGGGACGATGACAGGAGCTGTTCTCGCTCTTGCCCTGGCGGTATTGCTGCAGCCTCTGGCAAGTGGCCCAAGCTATGCGCGGGGAGCTCCAGACAGTTTTGCGGACCTTGCTGAGCGCCTGTCTCCGGCCGTTGTGAATATTTCAACCTCTCAGACGGTGACCGGCCGAAATACCCGTCAGCAGGTTCCCGGCCTGCCGGAAGGGTCACCTTTCGAAGACTTTTTTGAAGATTTTCTAGAACGCCAGGGCAGAGAAGGCGCACCGCGCCGTGTTCAGTCCTTGGGGTCGGGCTTTGTGATTGATCCATCTGGTTATGTGATTACGAACAATCATGTGATTGCGGAAGCTGATGAAATCAAAGTCATCTTTGCTGATGGCGAGTCCCTTGATGCTGAATTGATCGGTCGTGACCCAAAGACAGACCTTGCTGTTTTGAAAGTGGAGCCCGCGAGCGATCTTCCCTTCGTCTCCTTTGGCAAATCGGGTGAGGCCCGGGTCGGCGACTGGGTTATGGCCATCGGCAATCCATTCGGTCTGGGTGGTACGGTAACCGCCGGCATCATTTCCGCGATTAACCGCGACATTAATGCAGGCCCCTATGATGATTTCATTCAGACAGATGCGTCGATCAACCGGGGCAATTCCGGTGGGCCGCTGTTCAACATGGAGGGCGAAGTGGTCGGGGTGAACACCGCAATTATCTCGCCGTCGGGTGGCTCGATTGGGATCGGATTTTCTGTTCCCTCAGACACGGCCGTTTCTGTCATTGAGCAATTGCGTGAATATGGTGAAACCCGCCGCGGGTGGCTTGGTGTGCGCATTCAATCTGTGAATGAAGAGATTGCCGAGGGTCTTGGCATGGATGAGCCCACGGGCGCTCTGGTGGCCGGTGTTAATCCCGAGGGTCCTGCCCAGGATGGTGGCATTGAACCTGGTGATGTGATTATCAAGTTTGATGGCAAGCCGGTTCCAGAAATGCGCGACCTGCCCAAGCTTGTGGCTGAAACCTCCATTGTCAGCAGTGTTGACGTTGTGGTTATTCGCGACGGCAGCGAAAAGCAGTTAAGCGTCAAAATCGAGCGTCTCGATGAGACAGAGACTGCTGATGCCAGCGGTGGAAGCAATGGCAAGGAAGACGAAAAGGGAACTGCTGAAGTTCTCGGTCTCGGACTTTCAAGTCTGACGTCAGCAACACGCGGCCAATATAGTGTTCCTGAAGATGTTGACGGTGTTGTGGTTACTTTTGTTGACCCAGGCAGTGCTGCTGCAGAAAAAGGCATTCGGCGCGGTGATGTTATTGTTGAGGTCGCCCAAAACGATGTCCGCAGCCCGTCCGATGTCAAGGACCGAGTGGAAGAGGAAAAGGCGTCCGGACGGAAGTCCGTTCTTTTGCTGCTCGCCAGCAATGGCGATCTGCGCTTTGTCGCCGTTCGGATCAAGCAGGACGAATAGTCGAGCGTTCAATCTTATCAGACGAGGTCGGTGATCTCGTCTGATCGATATCCCTGGATGTAGAGAAGCGCTGTCAGATCACCATGATTGATCTCGGCAGGTGCTGCCGCCGCGACCACCGGTTTTGCGTGGAAGGCGACGCCAAGGCCTGCTTCATCGATCATCCCCAGATCGTTTGCCCCATCACCAACCGCCATGGTTTCAAGCGGATCAATCCGCAAGTCTGAGGTAAGGGTCTTGAGGGCTGTAACCTTGGCCTCACGGCCGAGGATCGGATCTGATACTTCGCCGGTCAGACTGCCATTCGCGACCAGAAGCGTGTTGGCCTGGTTGGACGTGAACCCAACCGCTTTAGCGACGCGTTCTGTGAAGAAAGTGAACCCACCGGAGACAAGGGCACAGGTGCCGCCATGTTTGCGCATGGTTGCGCAGAGCGCGCGGCCACCTGGTGTCTCCGTGATCTGGGTCTCGTAGACACGCTGCAATTCAGTCTCGGCGAGGCCTTTCAGCAGGCCGACACGTTCCCTGAGCGCTGGTTCGAACTCCAATTCGCCGCGCATGGCGCGTTCTGTGATTTCAGAGATTGCGGGGCGCAGGCCCAGTGCATCCGCCAGCTCATCGATACATTCTTGCTCGATGACGGTGCTGTCCATATCGGCAACCAGAAGCTTTTTTCGCCGATGCGCGAGAGGCTGAAGGATGACGTCGATTTTGGCGTTTCCCACAGTGTTGAGAGCTTTGCGGGCGGCGTCGAGGGGTGCGCGGCTGTCTGTCTCGAGCAGCAGATCACAGGCATGTCCTGCTTTTAGCCAATCTGGCGTGCTGGCAGTGTTGATTGCCTGGGCAACCGCTTCAACGTGATCATGCGTGAGCTTGGTGCTGGAATTGCCTATAAGGGTGAGAACGTGGGACATGAGTAAAGAGACCGAGCCTCGTCTTCAGGAGAATTGGGTGAGCCAAACCAGTGCAGATAGGGGTGACCCGCTGGCGGTCCTTATCGCAGGGCCAACGGCGAGCGGCAAGTCTGCTCTTGGTTTGGCGCTTGCCGAGCGACTTGGTGGCGAGATCATCAATGCGGACTCAATGCAGGTCTATGGAGATCTTCGGATCGTCACGGCGCGCCCGTCGATGGAAGAAGAGGCGCAGGCTCCCCATCATCTGTATGGGCATGTGGCGGCGGCAAATGTCTATTCCACTGGTCAATGGCTGAGCGACGCGGTGGTTGCCCTTGATGGCATCCGGGCGCGGGGAAAAGTGCCCATTGTTCTGGGCGGAACGGGGCTCTATTTCCGGGCTTTGACGGAGGGTTTTGTCGAAATTCCACCCATTCCCGGTGAGGTTCGGGATGCAACGCGCGCTGAGGTTGAGCGGATCGGGCCTGCTGCCGCTCATGGTCTGTTGGCAGCTGTTGATCCCTTGTGGGCTGATCAGGTGCACGAAAATGACCCGCAGCGGATTGCCCGGGGCCTTGAGGTGTTTCGAGCAACCGAGCGGCCATTGACGGCGTGGCAGGCGGATCCGGTTCAACCGCCTGTGTTGGGCGCTGCTCTCAAACTGGTGCTGGAACCGGACCGGGAATGGCTCGTTGGCCGGATACACCGTCGGTTTGAGATGATGGTGGAAGCCGGGGCACTCGGAGAGGTTGAGGCGTTGCTTGCCCA
>JAJFGY010000175.1 GCA_021775935.1 Alphaproteobacteria bacterium | reverse complement strand
TGCGGCGCTCTGTGACGCCATTCTGGGATGCACCGATCCATCCATCTTCGCCGAGCCAGGAGAGCCTGAAGCCTTTACCGACATAAGCTCAAAGGCGCGCCTGACACGATTTGGTGGCGACTGCTATTTCTACTGCCTGGTTGCAGCTGGACATGCTGATCTGGTGGTGGAAGCGGGACTGCAGGCCTATGACATTCAGGCCTTGATCCCCATCGTGGAAGGCGCAGGTGGTATCGTGACAGATTGGAAAGGCGGAGACCCTCAAGAGGGGGGACGCGTTATCGCGGCAGGCGACAAGCGCGTTCATGCAGAAGCGCTTGAGATCCTCTCACGCGTTGACTAGAGCAGGTGCTTCCACTGAGCCGAGGACCCGATCTGTAAACGCGTCAAAAGCTGTCCAGAAGACGGTCTGGAACTGATCCTGCTCCATCAGGATTTCATGCTCCGCACCCTCAACAAGAATATACTGACCATTTGGCAGTCCCTCCGCGACGTGACGAATGGAGCCCCCTCGCACCAACTTATCTGCTCCTGCCTCAAACAAGAGCACAGGCGTTGAGATTTCCGCCAGGTAAGCCGCGTCAGAAATCTCGTCGACAGATTTGAAGGCTTGATTAACCCAGCCAACCGTTGGCCCCCCAAGACCAATGCTGGGCACGTTTGCCACAACAACTTGTTGGCGTGCGAAACGCTCTGGATCAGACGTTACAATATTCTGCTCAAACTTTTCTTCATCAGATGCCGCCGGACCACTGCCGGGCGCAAAATCGCCGTGCTTTCCGATGGACGAAAGCAACGCAACCAGTCCCCGCGTGAGCCTTTCCATAAACGGGCTTCCAACATTAAGGCCGAGCATTGGTGCGCTGAGGACAATCCCGGAAAAACGATCTGGAAGGTTATGCCCCGCGCGCAACATCAAATTGCCGCCCATCGAATGCCCAACCCCGATATAGGGGCCCGCACATCGCGGCTCCACGATTTCACTCATAAAAGCAATCAAGTCTGCGTCGAAAGTGCCATAAGCATCAACATGCCCCTTACGCGGGTCATCAAGCATGCGCTCAGACAGTCCCTGCCCACGCCAGTCGAAAGTTGCTACCGTAAATCCACGCGCTAAAAATTGCGCAATGACTTCGAAATATTTTTCGATGAACTCTGTGCGCCCACTGGCAAGAACGATGGTCCCTCTGAAAGGTTTTGCGGCGACAGCCTGTGGCCAGATCATTGTCCGCAACCGCGCACCGTCTGGCCGTATGAGCCATCCAGGTTCCCCACCCGGAGGACAAGGCAGACCAGGCGTGTCAAAAACGGGAACCCTCACCGTGCCTCTCCAGGAAGGCGAAACGGTTTAGAGACCAACGGCGCCAAGCGAAGTGCAACAGCAATATTTCCCTTAATACTCATATGCCCTTCTCTGAAAGCCGACGTTTGGTCCAATTCAAAACGCATCATTTGAAGGTGGGTCCCAAGCGACAGGCTGACCACACAGTCAGCCGCTGCATCATTTGAGGAAACCTGATTTGCGCCCCCAGAACCATCAATCACAACACATTTTCCGTCCGAATAATCAAACTTCAAGACAGCCTTAATCGGCGGCGCATCGCCAAGCTCATCCTGCAAATATACCACGAGCAGGGCGAGAAGGTCTTCTAAGGGCGGGTTCTTGGATGTCATGAGCCAATCATTTCTTATTGATCGCGGAAAGGCCAGCCCTCAGGCCCCTGGGCCATGGATTTTCGTACCTTTTCGGTTAGGGTTTGCCCTACCCTGAAATTGGAAGATCTGCTGGAAGGAAAAACGCGCGCAATGAGCTGGGAAAAAGAAGCTGAAGAAATCAAGACACGCCGCATTTATGCCAAACAGCAGGGAGGGAAAGAAGGCGTTGAACGTCAGCATGCGAAGGGCCGCCTGACGATCCGCGAACGCATTACCCATCTTGCTGATGAGGATAGTTTCCGCGAACTCGGTGAAGGAGCCGGTGTTCCTGAGTTCAATGAAGATGGGTCCCTTAAAGACCTTCAGCCTGCCAACTACGTACTGGGCTTTGCCAAGATCAACGGTCGCCGGGTGGTTGTCGGCGGCGAAGACTTCACCCTTAAAGGGGGATCCCCAAATCCAGCGGGCTTACGCAAAAGCGTCTATGCGGAAGACGTGGCGATTGACTACAAGGTACCGCTCATCCGGCTGCATGAAGGGGGCGGTGGATCTGTTGCAGGCTCAGGCGGCAACAAGCCTTCACGGCCTGTCGGCGATCCGGTGTTTTCCAGGTCCAGATTTCAATCCATTGCCAAGGTGATCGGCACCGTACCCGTCGCCACAGCGGCACTTGGTCCCGTAGCTGGCATGCCAGCTGCCCGCCTCGTCGGCGCTCATTTCACCGTCATGACGCGCAATGCCCAAGTCTTGATCGCTGGACCTCAGGTCGTGAAGCGCGCATTGAATGAAGACCTCACCAAAGAACAGTTGGGCGGTCCAGACGTTCATACAAAAAGCGGTGTTGTTGATAATGTCGCCAAGGATGAAGCGGCAGCCCTTGGCGAGATCGCAACCTTCCTTTCCTATATGCCCGACAATGTGTGGCAACTCCCACCCTACATAGAGCCACAGGACGACAAAGAACGGATGGACGAAAGCCTCATCGACATGGTTCCCCGCGACCGCCGAAAGCCCTTTCAAATGCGCAAGATTCTGAAGGCAGTCGTGGATGAGGGAAGTTTCTTTGAGATGACGAAGAAATATGGCCCGTCATTGATTACCGGACTTGCGCGCCTCAATGGACATGCGGTCGGGATTGTTGGCAATGATTGCATGTACTATGCCGGCGCGATGACAGCAGAGGCAGCACAAAAGATGCGGCGGTTCGCCGACATGTGCAACACGTTCAACCTGCCTGTGCTTTCCTTTGTTGATGAACCGGGTTTCATGATCGGTTCAGCGTCTGAGAAAGCCGGAACCATTCGCTATGGGACAGAAGCCATTGCTGCGGTGATGCAAAGCCGCGTGCCCTGGGCCAGCATCATCGTGCACAAAGTGTTTGGCGTCGCAGGTGCTGCCCATTTCGCACCAGACAGCTTTGTCCTGTCATGGCCCTCTGCTGCAACGGGGGCTCTCCCCGTTGAAGGAGGGGTCGCTGTCGCCTTCGCACGCCAAATTGCAGAAGCTGAAGACCCCGATGCTCTAAGAGCTGAGATTGAAGAAAAACTGGCGGCCTCACAATCCCCGTTCCCAAGGGCAGAGGGATTTTCAGTGCACGAGCTGATCGATCCGCGCGAAACCCGTCCACGGCTCATTGAATGGTTGGACTGGGCACAGAACGGCCGTGAACTGAACCTCGGTCCCTATATGACAACCATGAGGCCTTAAAGTGACAAGCAGCGGACCCCTCCAGACCGATGCCAAAGTGGCAAACCCCAACGACCTGCCCATGCGTGTCGCCGCAGTGTATGACCGGGTGATCGGCGCAAGCCTCGCACGCGCCTGGGAAAACGTCCTTGATTGGGAGCATCTGCCTCATCTTCATAGTTCAAGTTTTTCCTCGCTCGAACTCGAAGATGCCGGATCATGGGGCTGGCGGGCGCTGACCAAAGGCATCCCGGAAGAAACCAGTCCGGAAACACGCATCGAACTGGTCGTCGACAGAGAAAATAGCCGGTACGTGTCCAGAACTCTTGAAGGGGGTCTGCCGGGCATGGAGATCTGGACGCATTTCTCGAAACGGGCAGACCGCGAAACACAGATACGTGTTGAGTTCCACATCCCTCATGTAGATGAGGAGGGGGCGCAAAAACTCGGCTCCCTGATGACAGGTCTGTATGAAATTCTGTGGGACGAAGATGAACGGATGATGGTGGAGCGGCAAGCCGCACTTGACGCCAAAGGCACAAAGGAAGGCACCAGCACCACAATTGACCTGGGCACTGTAGAAGAACTCACCCGCAGCCTACCCAAGACGATCCAAATCGACGACGACACAGTCAACATCGTCAATATCGATGGAACCTTCCATGCATACAGGGCTGAATGTCCTCATATGCTGGCGCCTCTAGCAGGGGTCCCAGTGGACAATGACGGGTGCATCACTTGTCCTTGGCACGGATATCGCTTCGATATCAGGACAGGCAATGTGACGAATGGAAAGGGATTGACACTTTCACCCGCATTCAAGGTGGCAGTCACCGAGCACCAAAGAGCGGTCATCAGCCGAGCATAAAAAAGCCCCGCTCAAAGAGCAGGGCTTTCTTGGTTAGGTCAGGGGCTTCACCGATAAGCGGTGTGCAAAACCCGGCCGGTGCGAGCGCAAACATTGAGCGTTACATCTCTGCCGCGACGATCCCGGGCACCAACCTGGTAGTAGTCATCATGACGGGTTGCATTACCAAAGTGGCTGTAACGCTGTTGCTGCAAACCTGTCCGCCAGTGATCGAACCCGCGTACCGAATGACGAAGGTGGTTAGGTCCGTTGTAACGGCGCGCCTGATTGACTGACAGAACCCGGCCATTCCGCGCATTCGCGACAATCCGGACCGGCTGACCGCGACGGTTCAAGCCGCGAACAATATATGTACGGCCATCGCGAACAACCCGGTCAAAGGCTCTGTATCCACGATCTCGCAGACCTTTCAGGATACCAGGAATGGGCTTGCCATTCAGCGCATGCTGCCCATGCCCCCGACCGCGAACCCGTTGGACATCATAGACCTGACCGGTTCGGGCATTCGCCTTGGCGGTAACGTGGCGTCCACCGCGCCCAACACCTTCGATGGCATATACCCGACCGTTCCGACGGAGCTGAACGGAGGTCACCCGACCGCCTGTTTCCTGCTGGATCTGGCGCACCAATCCGGCAATTGGAACAATCCGGCGGTTATTCTGCCAGCCATTGTCTTGACGGTGTTGACGATTGCCGGACTGATAAGACGTATTCGTATGCGAGATAACAATCTGGCGCAGTATATCTTCAAATGAAATACTGCCAGAGGATGCCTGCCCAGCTTGGGCAGGAACAGCGAGAACGAGGGGAGCGGCAAGGCCGGCAATTGCGAGGAACTTTTTCATGAGACTTCTCCAGAACAGAAAGAACAGAACCAAACGGTGAAGCTCATTCTGCAGATCGCCACTGAACCAAGTCTGGGAGAAAGATTCATCTGAGGTTTAGGTACCGTTCACCTCACGCTCATCAAAAAAAGCCCAAAAATCTGGGCCTTTTAGCTACTTGAGCTGTTGCAAACACTCATGCACAGCAGGCGGGAGGGACAAACCTGAACGGCTAGCCGCCCAGGAAGAGACGTCCAACATCGGGATTTTCCAGCAAGGCCGCACCTTTATCAGCCATCGCAACACGACCTGACACCAGCACATATCCAATATCGGCAAAGGCCAGACCTTTTTTTGCGTTCTGCTCCACCATGATAATGGTCTTGCCATCACGGTCTTTCAGGTCACCCAATATCTCAAAAACCATGTCGATATATCGCGGTTCCAACCCGATCGAAGGCTCATCGACCAAAAGAACCTTCGGGTCCATGATGAGCGCCCGGCTGATTTCAAGTAACCGCCTCTCCCCACCTGACAGAACGCCCGCCTTGTCGGTTCGCCGCTGAGCAAGCCGGTCATAGCGCTCAAACACGCGCTCCGCCGCTTCTTTTGCAAGTGTCGTATCGGGAAGCAGATACCCACCCATCAAAAGATTTTCTTCAACACTCATGTCCGGAAAGACTGAATTGTCCTGAAGAATGTAGGCAATGCCGGCATCACGCAGACGCTCGCTCGGGCTTTGTTTCGTGACATCAACACCATCAACCTTAATGTGCCCGCCAAAAATCTGCGTAAACCCAAAGATAGAATGGAGAATTGTGGATTTACCTGCACCATTGGGGCCAACAAGACAGAGGCTTTGCCCGCGTCCAACCGCCAGATCTATCTGGTGGAGGATCTCCATCTTGCCATACCCAGCGGTTAGCCCGTCGATCTGCACAAGGGGAGCCGCTCCCGCGAGTTTCAGAAGCGTCTCACGCGCCACCGACAGGCCGAGCGCTTCAGCCTCGTCCGACACGGCATCAACAGACAGCACCGTGTCCGTAGTGCCCCCACCATATCCGCTAATCGGAGCGTCACTGTTACCACTCATGCGCTTGCCCCCAGATAGGCTTCCACGACACGTGGGTCATCCCGCACTTCCTGCGGTGTGCCCTGCGCCAGGACCTCTCCATGCGCCAGGCAGGTGATGTTCTCGGCCAGGTTCATAATCACCCGCATATTGTGCTCAATGACGAAGAGCGTGATGCCAAGCTCTTTGTTTGCTTTGATCAGCCGGTCAATTAGGCCATTGATCAAAGTCGGGTTTACCCCCGCTGTCGGTTCGTCCAGCAACAAGAGTTTTGGTTCGCTCATCAGTGCCATGGCAAACTCCAGCAGCTTTTGCTGCCCAAAGCTCAAAGAGCCCGCGCGCAAGAACCGTTTTGAGGCAAGCCCGACAAAGTCCAACAATTCCTCCGCCCGCACATCCACATTACGCGAGAAACCAGAGAGCAATGACAGTACCGGCGCCCGCGCATCAGGTGCACTGATCCGCATATTCTCAACGCAGTTCATTTCAGCGTAAATCCGGGTTTGCTGGAACGTTCGAAGGAGACCGCGGCGCGCAATAGTCGGCACATCCAGCTTGGAAATTTCCTGACCCCCAAACTGGATGGATCCAGAATCGATGGGATGCGCCCCGACGATAGAACTGAAGAGCGTTGTTTTGCCTGATCCATTGGGGCCAATAAGGCCTGCAATATCGCCAGACTGCACTTCTAGGGAAACCTGTCTGTTCGCAACAACGCCACCATAGGCTTTGCTGACATTTTCAATTTTGAGGAGTGCGCTCATACCCGCTCCTCCACTTTTTCGCCAAACCATTCTGGAAAGCGTTCTCGAAGCGTGCCCAGGATCCCATTGGGAAAAAAGACAACAATCGCCACGATCAACAGGCCAAGAGCCACCCGCTGCCACCCAAGCAGGTAAGTCCAGAAAAGCTCCTGTGTGATGTGAAAGACCACAGCTCCAATCACCGGCCCCCAAAGCGTGCCCTTGCCGCCAAGGATCGCCATCAGCACCATCCACACCCCAAATGTAGCACCTGCAAAGGCCACATCGCGCGGGTCAATGAAGCCCAAGAGATTTCCTGCAAGTCCACCGCCTATGCCTAAGAAGAATGCGGAGACCGCCCAGGCAAGCGACTTAACCTGCGTGGTTCGCAGACCCATTGCTTCCGCCTTGTCTTCATCATCTCGGATTGCATTAAGTGCCAGGCCGAACTTGGTCGCGTAGAGTGCGCGGAGCACAAGAAAGGTCACGAGCGCCAAGGCAAACATGAGGAAATAGAAGAAAAGCTCGCGACCCGCCAACTCGACTGGATAGAGCGGTGGCACCATACCAGAACCTGCGCCCACATAGTCCCACCCGCCTGCGATCTCACCTGCCGCAATGCCAAGTCCCAAAGTTCCAATGGCGAAATAGTGCCCACGCAACCCCAGCATGCCCGCACCTAGGACGATTGCCACGATCGCAGACAAGACTGCTGCGAAGGCCAGACCCACAGCGAGCCCTGCGAAATAGTCCAGACCAAGGTCCCGCTGAATGACGGCGCAGCCATAGGCACCGATGCCAAAGAATAAGATATTGCCAAATGAGTTGTAGCCCATCTGTCCACCCAACGTGTCCCAGGTGAGCGCAAAGATCACCATCAGCCAAAGCATGGTGAGTTGGGTTGCAAACTGCGGCAGCAGGAAAGGGGCAACAAATGAAAAGAGAAGACCGGTCGCAACAAGCGCGTACTTCTGAGCGTCTGTCATTTCAAATACTCCCGCTTGCGACGGAGCAGGAAGTTACGCACCACCAGAATGATGACCATCAATGCAAACACAAAGGCAATTTGGTACTCCGCGCCCAACACAAACCCGGCTACATTTTCCAGCGCCCCAAGCCCCAGCCCAGCCGCAATCACCGCGGCAATGTTGCCAAGCCCCGCGACAATCACCACCAAAAAAGACCGGACGGTATAAGGCAGCCCAATGTAGGGATGTATGGTCCACGCCATCACAACCAGGCTCCCTGCCGCGCCACAGAGAGCTGCGTTAAGGGCATAAGTGGCTGCATAGACCCGGTCTGTATCAATGCCCAATATCCGCGCAGCACGCGCGTTTTGCGACGTCGCCCGAATTGCCTGGCCTAACCGTGCGCGTTTCAAAAACGCCCAAAGTGCCAACCCGACAACAAGAGCGGTGACAAACGAGACAAGTTTGATCTCGGCCAAAACGATCTGTCCGTCGAAAAGAACAAGCGTTCCCAGCCCGGTTTCGAGCGTCCGCACATCTGCTCCAAAAATCTCATTGGAGAGCTGTTGAAGGATGATGGAGAGGCCAAACGTTGCCAGCAGCGAGACAAACAGATCCCGGTCAACAACCCTGAAGATCACAAGCCGATAGAGCCCCCATCCAACCATGAAGAGGACGATAGCCGCCAGAGGAATGGTTGCAAGCGGCGGCACGCCTAGCCCTGCGGCGGTGAGCGCAACAAAGCCGCCCAGCATCACGAACTCGCCCTGTGCAATATTGATAATGCCCAACACACCCCACACCAGCGCCATGCCGAAGGCAGCCAGAGCGAAGATTGCACCAATCATCAGACCATTCGCGATGAGGTCTGCCCCCAATGTGGGGTAGTCAAAAAGAAGTTGAAGGTTTTCTAGCATGGAGGAATTACCGCTCCGACCAGCGAGGCGTCGGATGGATAAAAGAAGCCTCCGCCGTGTCGGATGGATAGACGACGCGATATTCACCTTCTTGCACCTGGAAGAGCACCATCGGCTTGGCCACATTGCGCCCCGCCTCATCAAAATTGATGCCCCCATAGAACGTCATCAGGTCTGTCGCCGCGAGCGCGTCTCTGACGGCAGCAGGATCAAATGATCCGGCCCGCTCAAATGCATCAGCAAAAACCATGACCGCGGCAGCCGATTCTGCTGATTGGTAAGGCGGTGCGTACTCAAAAGTCGCCTCAAACAAGTCCGCAAAATCTCGCGCCGACCCAAACAATTCATCAGAGTAAGAAAGCCCTGGCGCCCATTGTGAGGCACATAGAGCAAATTCCGCTTTCTCCCCAAACTTTTCAATAACCTGGGCTGCATCGCAATGGGTCAGCGCCAGCATGGGAATATCAATACGGCTATCAGCAATCTGGCGGATAGCGAGCGCCGCCCCTTTTGCATGGCCAGAGACAACCAGGAGGTCAGGTCTGAGCGCCCGGACCTTGGCCATCGTTGCTGACATATCATTGAGCTCCGGCGGCAATTTGTCATCAATCACAATGCGCAAGCCCAGCCGTTCAGCATCTGCAATCACGCCCGCGCGTACATCCTGCGAAAAGGGATCATTCTCCATCGCCAATGCCACACGGAGAATTTGTCCCTCGTCTGCCGTCTCTGCCGCAAGCGCGATGGCGCCTTGCAGATATTGCTCAGTCGTGGAGAGCACAGCAAAGAGGTATTTGTAGCCTTCCTGGAAGAGCGAGATAGAAGCACCATTGGCCTCCACCATGGGCACCCCATATTTCTCAGTGATCGGCGCCATGGCACGGGTCAAACCCGACGAGTACGGCCCCAGAATGAACGTCACCCCATCTTGCTGAATAAGCCGTTCTGCAAGCTGAGCGCCGCGCGCAGGGGTCGACTCGTCATCATAATAAATAATGCCCAGCTTGTAGGTTTGCCCATCCACCGTGATCCCGCCAGCGGCATTGATCTGCTCGACAGCAAGGTCATAACCCCGGCGTGTATGGGCGCCATTGGTCGAATATTTGCCAGTGAGCGAGATCGCTGCACCCAGATAGACAATATCCCCTTCTACTTTCGCTGAAACCGTCCCAGACGCACTGAGAAGAAACCCAACTCCCATCAAAGCCACAGCGGCACTTCTCAACAAATTCAACAAAACCATTCTGTGGATCTCCAATAACGCGTAAGGCGGGCTGTCATATTAACCGCAAGTCACACCGCTTCAATGCTGGGCTCTCACCCGTCTTCACAGAGGGGTTGAAAGGGTCAAAAACGGCCCCTATCTCTGAAGAGCCGGGATGCCATGAATCGGGTCCCGGGACAATGCCGAAAGGCACATTACCAACGGTAGCTGCCACTGAAATGGAGCTACCAGGGCACGAGATGCCCCCTGACAACATCGCTTATGAAAGGATGTAGAGACATGCGTACATTTGATTTCTCCCCACTTTATCGGTCTTCCGTCGGCTTTGACCGAATGGCCTCCCTGCTGGATGCAGCGGCAAGTGAGACTGGAAACACCTATCCACCCTACAATATCGAGCGCACAGGAGATTCTTCTTACAGAATTTCCATGGCCGTCGCGGGCTTCAGTGACCAAGAGATTTCGATTGAGGCCCAGCAAAACAAGCTCACCATCACCGGCAAGAGAGCATCCGATGATGAGCAGGTGAACTATCTACATCGCGGCATCGCAACCAGAAGTTTCCAACGCCAGTTCGAACTCGCAGACTATGTCGAAGTGAAAGGGGCAGCACTGGAAAACGGACTGCTTCATGTCGATCTCGCCAGAGAGATACCAGACGCAATGAAACCGCGGACCATTGCGATCAATCAGGTGCCCTCACCTCAACCCTCTATTGAGGGGAAGGTAGACTCCGAAGCTGCGTAACGTCTCAAACCACTTTCCAAAGGGCGTTCCAACAGGGAGCGCCCTTTTTCATTTCTGTAACCCCAATACATCTATTGGTCGGCGAAATGCCGCGATGCCTTAACAAATCCTTACCAATTAAATGCTCCGCCATCTGAAACAAAAAATAAGGCAGCAACGACACGGTCGCTTTAAGGGATAGTTCACAGCACCTTCCTAATCTCTCTACAGATTGAGTCAAATTGGGTGAGTAGGATGTCCTTGGGAGAGAGTGTGAAATCGCAGATAGCGCCGAGAGCATTATTGCTCTGCCTCCTGGCGGCCGCCATTTCAGCCGTCATCCTGGTGACAATTGCTCCGCTCGTCGTCACGCATCTGATAGATTCAGACCACAACCACCTACAACTGAATATGGCGATCGCGGCGTTGAGTTTTTTGTGTGCGCTTACCTTCGCCGGCTTTCTCATTCGACAGTGGCAACGCCGACTGCTTACACCTCTTCGACAGATTAACCAGCTCCTTCTCAAAAATGGAGACCTATCCGAAGGTGACGTCGCATCGTTGAACCAAAGCAACTTCACCACAACAGCAAGAATACTGGCCGACACGTTCGCACAAGCAAAAGCGGTGAAAGACGAAGCAGACATGTTTCGGCTTGTCGCCGACGCGATTGATCATTCAGTACTTGTCACAGATGTTGAGGGGTATCTGGTCTGGGCAAACCCAAGTTTTTGCAAGAAGACTGGCTACACTCTTGAGGAAGTTATGGGACGCAAACCCGGTCATTTCCTCCGCGCGCCTGAAAGCGAACCCTCAACCATTGCAACAATCGACCGACATATAAGAGACCAAAAAGGCTTCGACACCGAAGTCCTAAATGTAACTAAAACCGGGGATCGTTTCTGGGCTCAACTGGAAGTACGACCGGTCCTTGATGCAAATAGTAAGACAACGAACTTCATTGCCATTGAACGCGACATTACCGAAGACAAGCGCACGGAAGCAGCCCTTGAGGCCAACCGCGTCGAACTTCAACAACGCATCGTGGACCTCCAGAGCGCCAAAGCTGAACTCGAGGCTGAACGCGCTAAACTCGCAGCTTCTACAGAAGAACTCTCGACGGCAAAAGATGCTGCTGAGCAAGCCAATCGCGCGAAATCTGAATTCCTGGCCACTGTAAGCCACGAACTACGCACCCCGATGAACGGTGTCCTGGGTATGGCCGAGCTCCTGATCGATAGTGAGCTGAATATCGAACAAAAGGATCATGCTCGCGCGATCAGAGAATCCGGCGAAAGCCTCCTAATCTTGCTAAATGACATTCTCGACCTGTCCAGGTTGGAAGCACAAGGCCTCGAACTTGAAGCGGTCCCGATACGCCTTGCCGATATTGTAGCTGCCGTAACCGATGTGATGCGAGCCAACGCAGATGACCGCGCGCTTGAACTCACCGCAGAAATCAGCCCGGACGCACCTGAAATCGTGATCGGTGACCCCACTCGCCTGCGCCAGATTCTCTTTAATCTCACAAGCAACGCCATCAAATTCACCGACCAGGGGTCCGTCCGGGTCTTTGTAACGCCCGATCCAGCGCGAGGCGCTGACTTCATCAAAATTGACGTATCGGACACCGGGATAGGGATATCTGAGGAGGCACAGGGACGCCTGTTTGAACGCTTCTCACAAGCAGACAGTTCAATTTCACGAACCCATGGAGGAACCGGCCTGGGACTTGCCATCTGTCGAGAACTTGCAAACCTTATGGGCGGAGAAATATCTGTCGATAGCGTCTCAGGCGAAGGCAGTGTTTTTTCTCTCTCAGTTCCGTTGCGACGGCCCGATGACACCACACAAGCTCTGCAAGACGACAGTCCCTCGACCGCACTTTCCCCTGCAAAGGGCTCGTCAAGAAAGTGGCGCATCCTCGTCGCGGAAGATCAACAAATAAACGCGAAACTCATGACAGCGATTATGGGCCGCCTCGGTCACGAATTGACGATTGCGCCCAATGGGGTCGAGGTCATCAAGGAACTTCGACAGAACGAGTTCGACCTCGTTCTCATGGACATTCAAATGCCAGAGATGGACGGGATTTTGGCAACAAAAGTCATTCGCAGCTCCGATGAAGCCTGGCACAACATTCCGATCATCGCCCTGACTGCACATGCCATGGCGGGAACACGCGATACTTATCTTCAAGCGGGCATGAACGGGTTCGTTTCAAAGCCAATCAGCATCGACACTCTCATTCATGAAATCAGCATCGTCATGAACGAGACGCAGCAAGATGAGAAAATGACTCCAGAGGTTGCAGAAGAAACCGCGCCCATGAGCGCTTCAGCAGATGCAGATGAGGAAGCTTTCCTTGCAGACATGCTAAATGATCTTACCACCGGTGATGATCAAACCGCAGCCTAACAAAAACTCTCGCAATAGATGCAAAGTCAGGATCGAGGGTGAAGGTCCCTAAGGGATTGAACGATCTTCTCGCCAGTCTCACCGCCGGTTCCAACAACACCCTTCTCAACCACACGACCCAAAACAACCACATGTTGTTCGACAGCTTTTAGATCCCGGGCACCCATAGCGCCGCTCACGCCTCGCACGAGATCACAGAGTGAGGCCGCAATGGAGGTGACCAGATCATATCCGAAAGAACCGGCTTGGCCTTTGAGGTTATGAGAGATCCCAAACAGCTCTTCGAGCACATCTGGCGTAGGGTTGCTCCGGTCAATAGATGCAAACACCGTTGTGAGCTGTGCCACATCAGCTTTTAGCTGTTGGGTGTATTCGCCCTTCAACTCGTTAATGGCGGCTTCAGCCTGTGCCAGCCGATCAGCGCGAGAATCTGTTGTATTGGCATCTGCCATAGGTGCATCGCCCGGTTCAAAATAGGCCTGGTTGAAAGGCTAGTTTAGGGGTTCGCCCTTAAAAAGCTCTGAACGCCAATTTGGCCAAGAAACCGCGCAAAAAGGGCCCACTCAAGCCAATGGAGCGAGGGGGCCGCGACCTGCTATGCAAAACGCTGTTTAATCAGATGGTCTATCGAAACGATGCCCGGTCCCCGTGCCACCAAATAGAGCAGAACACCGGCCCACAAGAGGTGGAGAGACCATGCCCCAGGATAAACAAAAATCTGGATCACAAGGGTCATTCCCAAAAGGGCCGCAGCCCCAAACCGGGTCGCAAATCCCAGGACAATTAGGATGGGAAAGAAATGTTCTGCATACGTCGCCATATAGGCCGCAATATTGTGCGGAATGAGCGGCAGCGCATATTCATATTCAAACAGAAAGAATGTACTGGGCTTAAGCGTAAGAACGCCCTCGACCTTCGTTCGTGCTGATGTCCAAAACACCAAGGCAATGCTCACACGCATCGCGAGTTCGTAGGCAAAGGAAGGTATCAGGTCAAACAGGCGGACTGCCCATTCAACAAGTGAGACTATTTGGCCAATCGGACCCGTCTTGGTTTGTATTTCGCTCATGAGTTCAATCCATGCGTTGAGAGCGGGTCACGCGGGCAATCCCACCCCCGCTCAGGAGAAGATGCAAAATGTAACTAAGGTCAAAATCAGCCTGGGCCTGAAGAGCAGCTTCTGCAGCAGCACCCAAATCTTGCTGCGCCCCGAGCGCATCAACAAAGGCGTGTGCGCCACCCGTCACAGCATGCAGCTTAACCCTTAGTCCTTCGCGAAGGACGAGAACGGTTTCGCCGCCCTGCTCCAGATTGACCGATGCTGGCTCGCCACCAGGTTGGTGCGCCTGCCAGATTGTCAGGATAGGAAATTGCGACTGAAGAATTTCGACACTCGGGTGCAACTGAAATTGAAGATCCGAAAACTCTTCTTGGGGGATCCCCACCATTTGCTCGGCCGTGACGGCGCTCAGATCCTCAGCGTGATAGCTCTGCAGCCAAGCCAGTTCCAGGCGTGCAACATCCCCAAGATAGGGCAGGGATGACACCGGGGGAAAGCCATTAAGAAATTTGGGCATCTCCGACCCAAATCCAATTAGCGTTCCGCGTACAGGCATATGGTTGCGCAGATATTCCCGCGCCATTGCACGAAAAAACTCATCTCCAACCAACTGCAGAACGACGGGAAAAGCACGCTCCAAACCATCGACAAGGCTTGCGTGAACATTGTTACGATAGACATCGAGACGTCGCTCAAGCGAGATGG
>JAJFGY010000174.1 GCA_021775935.1 Alphaproteobacteria bacterium | reverse complement strand
GTTATAGCACCGTATTGTATTTTCAGCGGTCGCGTCACGTTTCTTGGATTGTAGTCGGTGGTTCAATTCCTCCCAGCTGTACCATTTCTCCCAATAGAACGATTGCCCCAAACGATCTGTGCCGGGGAGCCTGTTTTACCTACTTCCCGAGAAGAGCGGTCGTTATCGGTGCTCTGGCTGCGTGAAGGGCAGGGAGGAAACCGCCAATGACCCCCAAAACCAGGGCAGTGATTGGCCCCATGGTCAGCAACTCCGCAGAGACAGCGAAGCTGAACGCCACTTGTGTTTTGGAGGCACCGTTGAGCGTTGAGGTCGTATCCCGCGCCTAGGTCAACGATTGTGCCCACCTGACCAGTAGAGGTATCGCAGCCGCTTTCCTGGAGCTCTCGCCCGGCTCCAACAAACGATCATGAGGCCTGCCGCTTCATCGTCTGTCCTTCCTTAAAGGCCAGACTCTAATCGAACTTGGAGGAAAACCAGGGGGTCACGTCACCGACTGAGCGTTCGAGTTTGTGACGCGTCCCCACCATTCAAGCAGTCCGTTCGTCCGACAAATTCAGCTCTTCCATCATCTTTTCGCGAATTTGGAATTTTTGGACTTTGCCCGTAACTGTGAGCGGAAACTCGGCCACGAAACGGATATAGCGCGGCACCTTGTAATGCGCGATCTGTCCGCGACAGAATTCAATGATCTCTTCCTCGCTTGCCTGGTCGCCCGGGCGCAGGATAATCCAGGCACAGATTTCCTCGCCAAATTTCGGATCAGGCAAACCGACCACCGCAACATCCACAACCATGGGATGGCGATAAAGGTACTCTTCAATCTCTCGGGGATAAACGTTCTCACCACCACGAATGACCATGTCTTTCAGACGACCAACGATATTTCCGTAACCGTCGGAGTCGATGGTGGCGAGGTCGCCGGTATGCATCCAACCCTCACTATCGATCGCGTCCGCGGTCTTTTCGGCGTCGTCCCAGTAGCTCATCATCACCGAATAACCGCGCGTGCAAAGTTCGCCAGCCTCTCCTCTCGGAACGCTATTGCCGTCACTATCGACAACCTTGCATTCCAGGTGCGGTTGCACGCGCCCGATCGTTGATACGCGCCTGTCCAAGGGATCGCTCTTGCCAGTCTGGAAGCTCACCGGGCTGGTTTCCGTCATGCCATAGGCGATAGTGACATCGACCATGTGCATACGATCAATCACCTGCTTCATCACTTCCACCGGACACGGTGACCCCGCCATACAACCCGTCCGGAGAGACGATAAATCGAAACGCTCGAATTCCCCATGCCCCAGTTCGGCGATGAACATCGTCGGCACGCCATAAAGGCCTGTGCATTTCTCTTTCTCGACCGCTTCGAGAACGGCCAAAGGGTCAAATCCATCGCTGGGATAGACCATGGTTGCGCCATGCGTGAGACAACCGAGGTTTCCCATCACCATCCCGAAACAATGGTAGAGCGGCACAGGAATGCAGAGCCGGTCGCCCGGCACCAGCCCTACTGCTTCACCCACAAAAAACCCGTTGTTCAGAATATTGTGGTGAGACAATGTTGCCGCTTTGGGGAAGCCCGTCGTCCCGCTCGTAAATTGGATATTGATCGGATCGTGGCAATCAAGTCCTGCCCCGATCTTCGCAACCGCATTCCGCTCCGCCGCGCCGGCCAGCCCTGCCACATCGTCGAATGGCAACCACCCCGGACGCGCTTTCCCGCCGATCTGGATCACGTGCTTCAGATGGGGAAGCTTAGAAGACTTCAGTTGCCCCGATGATGTAGCGATCTCTGGCGCAAGCTCTTCCACCATGTGCGCATATTCACTGGTCTTGAAACGCTCAGGCGCAACAAGTGCAGACACACCAACTTTGTTCAGCGTGTATTCGAGTTCGGCGAGGCGGTAAGCCGGATTGATATTGACAAGAATGATGCCAACCTTGGCCGTCGCAAATTGCGTGAGTGCCCATTCCGCATTGTTGGGCGACCAGACACCGAGCCTGTCACCGGGCTTGAGCCCCAGAGCCACAAGTCCGGCAGCAAACGCTTCGGCTTTTTGATCGAGCTCAGCATAGGTCCAACGAATATTCTGATGGACAGAAACGATGGCCTCATGCTCACCCCATTGCTGCGCCGCATTGGAAAGTGCGGCAGCTATCGTCTCCCCGCGCAAGGGCGGTGACGTCGAACCCTGTACAATTGACAACTCAGACATCCACTCTCCCTCTGCCTCCGTTCACGTCGCAAACTTGTGCGTGTCTAAACAGAGCGTATTTCTAGGTATTTTCCACCCTGTATTTAGCAAGCACAAGTCCCACTCCCGCACCCAGCATGCCCGTCAGGCAACCTCAGTCAAGCGGCTTTCTGCGATCAACGGATCAAACACAGCCTGCGCTTTTTCCAGAGTGATGAAATCCTCCTCATCGCATTTTTCAATGGTGGCCGTTGCAGCCGGATAAACACGTTCACCGATCATTCTGCCCTTCTCATCATAGGGCCACATCATGCAAAGCATACGCGATTCAATATATTTCCCTTTGGGATCATCCACGACATGTCCGGCCGCCGTTGCAGCCTCTCCGGTCATAAAAGTCTTGTAAAGCGCCTCGGACGCAAAGCCCCAGTCCGACACCACAATATTCTCATGCTCGAGCAACATCACTGTTGTCCCTGCATCGATCAGGCCTTGGTAGAAGCCCTTAACTGCAGTTTCACCGTCGAGGTCTACAATGCCCACCGGCGAGGCAACCCGATAAAACGGTTTTTCCACAGTCATCTCAGGCGTGAAAATCTCGTGATACCGACCGCTGACTTCGAGCATCGCATGACGGCGATAATTTTCGAGGATGCGCCTGTGGAGGGGTTTCGTCGTCGTCTTCAGCAATGTGTCTGCTGCAAGCGTTAGAAGGCGAATATCGTATTTCATGATCGGTCCTTTTTGATTGTATGGCTTTGCATGGCAAGCGCCTATCTCAGCGAACGGGGTCGCTCCCGTCCCAGCCCTCAGCCGCATCGCGGATCATTTTGAAAAGCTCGGCGGTGGTGGATGTAAGGTCAGCAATTTCCATCACAGGCTGTGCATCATCTCCGCCCTGGAAATAGGCAAAGCGCGAACCGCCGCTGATTTGCCCTTCGGCGAGAATTTTGACGCCTTCGTCTGCGAAACGCTGCATATCGCTGTCATAGTTTTCGCTCCACACCGAGTAGTGCTGGAGACCTGGCCCGTGCTCGCTCAAAAAATCGAAATAGGGCGAGGGCACATCATTGTGCTGCTCAATCAATTCGATTTGCATGTCGCCGGAATTTGCCAGAGCAATGCTCAAGTTCACGTCGGACTGTTGACCGCGATATCGGAAATAATCCAGCTCGACGTGGTTCATCCGAAAGAACGGGCCTATGCGCAAAACCCCCGTCCAATAGTCCAACGCCTTATCAAGTGAAGGCACGATGATGCCGCTCTGCCTGATGGGTCCGAATAGTCGACTCATCCACTTTCCTCCCTCTATGCCGCCAGGGGATTTGCTCCCTTCTTACTTTGTGCAACTGGAGTATCAGGACAAACCAACTTGGGTCTTGTCAAAATGCGCCAAAGTCTTATCGTTTCACGACACACCAAAGGGGGGCGCCTTGGTCGCTTTGTCTCACGCAGGTACAGTCCGGCAAATCATTCGGTTTATCGAAGAAACGCATCCGGCAGTGGCGGTTGAAATGAACGCCTTGCTTATGCACGCGAAAACCGCGGTTGAGCTCAACAATATGATACCGGCTCATCTGACCATCGACCTGCTGGAAGAGATCGCTCTGTGCAGCAAACAAAACGACGTCGGTATCCGCTTCGTCGAACATCTGGATATCGCCGGCTTCGGCCCTGTCGCCCTGCTTTTTCGGCATTGCAAAAATTTTCAGGAAATCGATCGCCTCTCGTCGAAATATTTGCGTCTTGAAAACGGGGCCATCCTTCCGGAGAACCTGGAGGAAGACGAAGATAATGTTGCGTCTGTTCAAAAGATCGTTGAACACGCGCCCAAAGGCTCAACGCAATTCAGTCTGGCGCTGGTTGCTTTGAGAGTGCGGATGTTCCGGGAATATCTCAATCCAGCCTGGCACCCCGTACGCGTCGATCTTGAGAACGAAGCGCCTCGGGAAGCAAAACAAATTCGCAAATATTTCGGTTGCCCTGTCGCCTTCAACGCGGATCGTTATGCTGTGGTGGTTTCAAAAAATGATATGCAAGCGCCCTTGTCCCATCCAGACCCGGACACACTGAAGTTTCTGGAACACCATCTCGACGATCTCAAGAGTGGCTGGCCTGAAAATCTGGTCGATCAGGTCACTTGCATCATTGAGAGTCAGCTTTCCAAAGGGCGCTGTTCGTTAAAGTCAGTAGCGACCGGACTCGGGATTTCGCCTCGATCACTGCAACGGCAGTTAGGCAAATACGATCTGGAATTCCGCAACCTCGTAACCGAGGCCCGGATACGTCGAACCGAACAATATTTCGCCCAGGCACCGCAGCCAAATCTCACCAAACTGTCTTTTCTGCTCGGCTTTGCCGAACAAAGCAGCGCGAGCCGCTTTCTCAAACAAAAAATGGGACGGAACCTCAATTCTGCATCGTAGACGCTGAGGCTTAGCATCTCTGGCCTTCAGCGATCATGCACCTGCCAAAATGATGGGCTGAATTTGACTAAGACCCGCGCAGGCCCTCAATCATTTGAACGTCGGCCCCTTTTCACAATTTAGTTTGTAGCGTGGCGAGCGCGCCGGGAGCGGAGCCCCCAACAGTTTCTCTCCGGTGCTCTCTCGGCTTTCACGCATTCAGGCGTTAATGCCTCGAACTACGGCAGGTTACCGACCTCCTCGACTTGATCCGAGCTTCTGGCGCGAGCGATATTCTAATTCCCTAGTGGGGTTTGAATACTGCCGCGATGGTGATCAGGCCGGCCACCGTCTCAGCTTTTGAAGGCATCTGCTGTGTTTCAAGGGGGTCATTTCCATCCCGCGCCTCGGCAAGACATTTTCTTGCTATCTGGCGGGCTTACTCGCAGGTGAGGATTCCATGGGCGCCCATGCTCGGTTTGCGTTGTCGTCCCTGACCACAACCGCCAACCCTGGATTTGACGAAATTGATCCGGCAGCCTTTGGGAGTGACCTTCAAGCCGAAGCCCCGGATGTCAGTATCCCAGATTACTTCGTCCCGGAGCACTACCAGCACTCCTTCATCGGATGACCTGGTTAGCTTGGCTTTCATCGCGAAATAGACCAGCGCGGCCCCAAATACAGCGGTTGTAATAATGAGATAACCCAAGTGATGCCTGGAAACAGAAAACGGGCACAAAAAAAGGGGCCGTCCAAAAGGAAGGCCCCTGTAACTCTTGTCCTGCTTGTGAGGATCAGAAGCGCAGGCTTACATTGCCACCAACGCCCCAGGCTTCATAGTCTTCGCGAAGCACCGTGTAGTTGGCTGAAAGACCGCCAGAAAATGCCCCTGTGCCAAAGATGCTGAGGCCACCTTCAAGACGGACCTCGTCATCATCGTTATCAGGCTGTGGCGGTGCAACGGTTGTCACATCATCGCTAATCACATCGTAGACATAGGTTGCGCCGATATAGGGCATGAAATTTTCGGTGTAGTAGCTTACCTGACCACCAAGCTGGATTTGACCGAGTTGGGAGTCCGTTGCCGCGAAAGCAGTCGCAAGGCTGTCCGTATAGGCGTCATTGTCAGTGTCTGAATAGCTCCAGCCAAGACGACCGCTGACACCAATATTGTCGTACCATTTCATGCCATTCAGGCCGATCGACATGAAGACAGTGTCTCCATTTTGAGACCCTGTTGCGACGACCGCGCCGACGGTACGGGTGTTGTCAATGTCACTCGTTGAATAGCCAATGCTCGCGTCAACGTTGAACATGTCATCGACAACGAAGGTTGCATAAGGACCAAATGAGAAGGTTTGGGTATCCGATGACCCGCCGTTGAACGTGCTGTTTGTGTCTGTGTCACTGTAGGAAACGTACGCGCCCAGTGTGACGAATTTCGACAGCATGTAGTCTATACCGACCGACCCGCCAGTGGTTTCAGATTTGAACGCGGTTGCTGCAAAATCGCTCTCAGCTTCAGAATAATTGATGCTCGACCACACACTCATATTGTCACCAAGGACAGCCGATTGTTCGCCCGCTGCGATCCCGGTTTCAAAGCCGCCGGAATAGTCTGTTGGGTGATTACCTGTCGCAATGTTTTGTAGCAGCATGAGGGTGAGCAAATGCGCATCAAGGATCATTTGACGGAAGCGCTGCTCTTGCAGCTGCAGTTCTGGTGCGATTGCGTTCGTCGTGCCAGATGTAGCTGTGGCCACAAAGCCTGTGGACGCTTGGGGCGATGCGCTTGCTGAGCTCATAGCGCCTCCGGTAAGTATCATAGCGCTCGTCAGAGCGGTCGTCGCAAGCCAATTCCGTTTCATTTTTGTATCCCATTCATTTGTGTACTTGCGGGCGATCAAATCTGCGCTCGCGTCCCCAAAGTGTCGCCAAAGATCTCAACCTGCCAGGAGGAGTGGTGAGTGCTTTGCCGAACTGACTCTCTCATGAAAACCGTACTCACTGAAACGCAGAGAGCATAGCGACGAGGTCGCAAATCTGCGTGATTCCAAGGAAGGCACACCTACATGTTGCGCTTTCGCCACGAAGGGACTAGTCCCTTTGAGGGGGTGGGAGTATGAAGATCGCAACAAAGTCAGAACCGGTGCGCAAATACAGCATTTGCACACGAACTAGGCCATTTGCGGGTTTGAAAAGCCGAGAATGCGCCGCTAGCGTCTAGAGAAATCGACGCCAATTGTTTCCTCGGTTGAGTGATGGAATTGGCCGATCTGGTTTGGTGTTGGAGGGCGGTAACGGTGAAATCTCTGCTTGTAGTGCTTGCTCTTTTGGTACCGGTGAGCTCGGCCCTTGCAAATCATCATTTTCGACCGCCTTCGGCGCCGCCAACGCAGCACCGTCCCCCGGTTATCAATCGTCCACCTGTCCAGCAACAGCAACAAATCCTGCAGCAACAGCGCATGCGGAACGCGGCCCAACAGCGCGCGGCGGCGCGTGATCAACTCACTTTCGGCGCAGTTGATGACAAAATATCCAAGTGGGATGACTTCGCCACGCTGTCGGAAGCTGAGCTTGCGGTTCTATTCGCTGAAATGAAGCCGGATGTGGATGGTGTGGATCGAAACGCCATCAAGGCACAAGTGGCCGCAGGACTTGAGGCACAAGGCGCTCCCCCAGATGTTGTGCGCCAGACCCTGGCTGGTTTCGACGGGCTGCTCACGGCGCTGATTAACGAGGTTGCCGGTGGATTGCAGTCCTACCCAGCAGATATGGCCCGGGAGTTCAAACAGATTTACGCAGCAAACTGTTGCGGCGAAGCACAATTCATTCAGGCTCTTGGGGCAGCAGAGACGAAAGTTGCGAACGCGTTTCGTGACGACATGGCAGCAACCCTGTCAAAGAGAGCCCCGCCGGCAGTGGCCGCGATGATTACGGGACAATTGGGCGGTGGAACCACCGTGATCACCTACGCGGCAAATGATCCAACCATTCAGGCCGCCCGTGCTCTGGTGACAAATGGAGGAGGTGGTG
>JAJFGY010000173.1 GCA_021775935.1 Alphaproteobacteria bacterium | reverse complement strand
AGGCTTAGGGTTGGCTGGAGCCTTGCTCATCCTTTTTGTTCCCGTGATCTATGACCGGATGGTTGAATCCCCCACAATTGCAGGGCAGGCATCGGCAATGTCCTGGTTCATTTTTGTTCCCATCCCGTTTCTGGTCGCATTCGCGCTGAGGTCAGTGAATGAGCCTGTATTTGAATCACCAAAACCAATCGGGTTTATGGTTTCGATCCGCGCACTGTTCGCAAATTACGCGCTGAGACGTGTGCTGCTTGCTGATCTGCTGTTTGGGCTGCAGGCCGGCGCCGCTGGATCTCTTCATTTTTTCTTTGTTGGGCAAGTGCTGTTGATGCCTGAGGCGGCAAGTCCCTTTCTGCTCATCATCTTTGTTTCATCAGTGGTGTTTCTGCCATTGTGGATGAAGCTTTCCTATAGCGTTGGTAAGCACCGGGCTTTCTGCTGGGGAACGCTGGTTCAATCCATTGCTTCGTTGTTGGTTGTCTTCCTGCCGCCAGAACAGTTTGTGTGGAGCATTTTGGTTTTCATCTTGATTGGTGTGAACAATGGAGCGGCGGGGTCGCTGACCCGTTCGATGATGGCTGACGTCATTGACGAAGATCATGTCGCCACAGGACAGAACCGCGGTGCATTGTTCTTTTCTATGCTGACGATGACAGGGAAGCTTGGTTTGGCCCTGGCTGTTGGCATTGCCTATCCGCTGCTGGCGATGATTGGATTTTCTGCCGGGGAAGCAAACGATCAGGCCGCTCTGGACGGTGTCCGCTATCTCCTGGGCGGGATAACGGGCCTCGCTCACCTAGCGATATTCGTGATTATGTGGAACTTTCCACTGGATCAGGCCCGACAGAGAGAACTGCAAGGCGAGCTGACCCGGCAGGCTGGATCTGATTGACGCGGTTCTATCCCGACACTGCCCACTCTGATCACTCTGATCACTCAGCGGCGGCACGATGGGGCTGCAGATCAACGCGCTCCAGCGGCGCAGATGCATTATTGCCCAAGCGGATTTCCATGTTCTGCGCAGCGAGATCCATCGTAAGGGTGCAGACAGTTCCCATCTGTCCAAGGGGCGCTCGCTCGCGATAGGTCTGACAAATTGCGTTCCCCGGGTTTGCAGTGTCTGAGAGCATGCGCACCATCGTGCCGCGCGATCTGCCGGTGTGCTCTTTTGCAAGTTCGTATGCGCGGTTCAGGCGGAATGTCGAGTTCTCAAGGGTGAGGGGGACCGAGAACATGTCTGGATCCATGTAGTGATTGGTGTGAGCGATCACATCGCCCGGATCGGCAACCTCAAAATGCTCCGTTGCAGCAAACTCTATGTCGAAACGCTCACCGGTTTGATCTGCCACAAGGATGTTGGCGGAGCGGCCGGGTCCTGCACGTTTGATCGTCTTGCGAACATCTTCCAGAGATGGGCTGTCCAATATCGCGCGCAGAAGGATGTGAATGGGCACCCCATTGGTTGGGCGGTCAATATGCAGGAAATTGAAACACACGCCCACGCTGGCACTGTTCAATCCGATTTTTCCCAGGATGCCCGGCTCGGTCATCATCAGGATGGAGGGCGCGTCGGTTCGCTCAATCCGGATGAGTGCTATTAGAGGTTCGAGGCGCTCCTCCCAATCCCAGTTCTGACCAAGGATGGGCGTACCGGCAAAATGCATGACTGTGCATTCCGTCGCTGGAACGAAGGAGAGAAATTCACTGCGGGCATTCAGCGCGTAGATCCACAAAGGATCGACTGCTGCTGCATCGGCGATTGCTTCAATTTCGACGCCATAATCAGCATTGAAATCATTGATCACGGTTTTGAAGTGACGAGCGATATCGAAGACTTCGCTCTCTTTGCGGCCGAAGAAGGTGCCATAGACGTCTATCATTCGATGAATGCGGTCTTTCAAAGCAGCGCCATGTTGTTCACCGCGCGCCCGCGCATCGCCGGATAGAGTGATGAGTGGTAGTCCGCCAATCGTGGTCATGTGTTTCCTCCCGCTTTGGACCTAGAGGATAGGGCGTAAGTGGGTCATGATCCAAGAATGGCGGCAAATAAGGGGCGGAAATTGCCAGAGATAACAATTTACGCGGCCGAAATTTCTACGTTTGGGCGGATTGTCGCCATGGTGGCCACCGAAAAAGGCATCGATTGGACGCTCGTCCCGACAGATTCTTCCTCGGCAGAGCAGCTTGCCCGTCACCCGTTTGGAAAGACACCGGCAGTGGAGGTGGACGGGCATATCCTCATCGAGAGCGATGCGATCTGTCGATATTTGGATGATGTGTTTGGCGGCGTCCCGCTTGTCCCAGATAACCCGTTGGACCGGGCAGAGATGACCAAGTGGATGGCTTTTGTTCAGTCCTACATGTTTCCGACCACAGAATTTGGTTTGGTTATGCCGCGCTTGGTCGCGCCCATGATGGGGCGGGAGGTTGATGAAAACCGCGTACAGAAATCCCTACCGACCATCCAATATCAATTGGGTCTGGTCGAACAGGCATTGATGGATCGCGCGTTCATTGCGTCTGATAGGTTAACGCTCGCCGACATCTATTTGTTCTGCACCTGGATGGCTGTTGCTCATACGGACGAGGGGAAAGTAATGCTGCATCATTCACCAAATGTCGGCCGGTGGATGGGCTTTATCAGCAGCAGGGAAAGTGCCAGAACAACCGCGTGGCCTGAAGGTTAGGGCTGGCATTCCGTTTCCATTTCTAGTTCAATGCGGCAGACCTTATTCACAAATAGGCATTTCGTGTCGAAACCGCTCTCTCTTGGACTGGCCCTCCTTTTTGTCGGGCTCCAGATTGCGACCCTGTTTCATGGGGCGGTGCACGGGTTTGCGTCTCACAGCCATGCTGCAAAGACCCTTATGGCTTTTGAGACGCCGGCGCTTGATGTGTTTGGTTATGAGAGGCCACTAGACCAATCAGACCGGTCTCCAGAACCGTTTTGTGATCTGGATGTGTTTTGCGACAAGCTCGACAAAATCGCTGTGGCGCCGCGGGCTGATATTCAGACTGTGGCGCTGATGGTCGATGCCCAAATGGCAGGCCACGATGCGCTTATAAGCGTCGAATGGCGGAATGCCGTTGCGCGAGGACCACCGTCTTTTCTCCCATCCTGATTTACCAATTTGGCGCCCTCTACGGGCGAAATGGAGAAAATGAGAATGTCTTTCCACTCGATGAAGGGACGCGCGTTGCGCCGTCCGACTGTTTCCAAAATTCTTTCCGGGTCTGCACTGTCCCTGCTTTTGTTCAGCCAGCCAGGCTTTGCAGAGACTGAGCATGACACCCGACATGTCGATGCCCATGAGCACGGTGCCGCAGAGCTTGCTATTGCTCTGGATGGCGGACAGTTGATCGCAGAATTCATTTCGCCCGGCATGAACCTGGTTGGCTTTGAACACCATGCAAAAGCCTCAGACGACGTGGCTGCAGTGGAAGCCGCAGTCCAACAGTTGCGTTCAGGAGCGGATCTTATGGAGTTCGTAGGGGGTGGATGTACATTGACAAATGCCAATGTTGAAGCTGAGGGCCTTCTGGCAGATAGTCATCATGAAGACCAGCATTATGAAGACCAGCATCATGAAGACGAGCATCATGATGAACATGAAGACGAGCATCATGAAGACGCTCATGCGGAGTTTGAAGCGAAATACGTTTTCAACTGTACCGACGCAGATAAGCTGACGTCTGTTTCAACTTCCTTTTTTGCTGTTTGGCCGGGGATTGAGGAAATCGAAACAGTGTTCCTGAGTGGTGACCATCAATTGTCGGTGGAACTCACCGCGTCCGACCCGAGTTTTGAGATCAAATAATGGGTTCGTCTCGAACAGCGTCACAACCTCAAGCGACGGATGCAGCCGTCAGTCTGCACGACATGACATTCGCCTGGAGTGCGGGAGTGCCGCTGCTCGATATTAGCGATCTGCATATCAGCCGTGGAGAGCGTGTGTTTCTCCATGGCCCGAGCGGAAGCGGGAAAAGTACGTTGCTTGGATTGCTTGGCGGTGTGCTATCGCCTTCCGCCGGGCGTCTGGATGTGCTGGGCCAAGATCTCTCAGGGCTTGGCGCGCGCGCCTGCGACCGATTTCGGGCCGATAATCTGGGCATCATCTTTCAGATGTTCAATCTGCTGCCCTATCTCTCTGTGAGAGACAATGTTTTGCTCTCGTGCCGCTTCTCCAATTCACGTGCATTGAGAACTGAGGCGAAAGGCGGAATGGCAGCTGAGGCGGATCGGCTTTTGACAGTGCTGGGCTTGCCCGAAGAGGCTTTGAGCCGTCCCGTCGTCGCGTTGAGTGTGGGGCAACAGCAGCGTGTTGCGGCAGCAAGAGCTCTCATCGGCCAGCCAGAGCTCATCATTGCCGATGAACCGACGTCGGCCCTGGATGCTGACCGCCGAGGTGTTTTTGTTGATCTCCTGTCGGAGGAGTGTGCGTTGAGCGGTGCCACGCTCGTGTTTGTAAGTCATGACCTTTCGCTTTCTCCAAGCTTTGATCGAACGATCAGTCTGAACGACATAAATCGCACCGTCACTGGGGAGGCAGGGTGATGCCGATTTCCGCTATCGCTCATATTGCTCTTCGCAGCGTTCTCAACCGACGCGCTACCGCCCTGTTGACCGTGATCTCAATCGCATTGAGCGTGACCTTGTTTTTGGGTGTGGAGAAAATCCGATCCGGCGCGCAGACTGGATTTTCCAACACCGTGTCAGGGACTGACTTGGTTGTGGGGGCACGAAGCGGGGCTCTCAATCTTTTGCTCTACTCCGTATTCCGGATTGGGGATGCCACCAACAATGTGTCGTGGGAGAGTTATCAGGACATCTCATCTCGCTCAGAAGTAGCCTGGGCAGTCCCCATCTCTCTTGGGGACAGCCATCGCGGCTTCAGGGTCATGGGTACAAGCGCTGCCTATTTCGAGCACTACCAAACAGGCAACAGGCAGACGCTTGCCTTTGCAACGGGGGAACCGTTCGCTGATATTTTTGACGTCGTGCTTGGAGCAGATGTTGCTGCAGATCTCTCCTATGGTCTGGATGAGAAGATTGTTATTGCGCATGGCATTGGCTCGGTGAGCTTTGCCAAACATGACAATTTGCCGTTTCGGGTTGTTGGAATTCTTGAGCGCACAGGTACGCCGGTTGATCGAACGCTGCATGTTCCGCTGGAAGGCATCGAGGCCATTCACATGGGGTGGTCGGGTGGAGCCGCTCCTCGGGGCGGGCAGGTGCCTGGTGAAGCAGATGTTCGGGCTGCTGAATTGGAGCCTGCCTCTATCACGGCCTTCTTCCTGGGTTTGAAAAGCCGGATTGCCGTTCTCACCTTGCAGAGGGACATCAATACCTACAACGAAGAAGCCCTGATGGCGATCATTCCGGGGGTTGCCCTGACACAATTGTGGGATGTTGTTGGTGTAGCGGAAGCAGCCCTTAGTGCAATTGCTGCCTTTGTTATCTTGACGGGCCTCTTTGGGTTGATGACCAATATTTTGACCAGCCTCAATGAACGTCGGCGGGAAATGGCGATCTTGCGATCAGTTGGTGCGAGCGCTGTTCATGTCGCGGTGTTGCTGGTGAGTGAGGCCATTGTCCTTGCGGCAGCGGGCGCGCTGCTCGGGCTCGGGTTCGTGCAAGTGCTTTTGTGGGTGGCTGGACCACTAATTGTTGATGCGACCGGCGTTTTCGTTGGTGGCCCCAGTATCCATATGTTTGATCTAATAGCAGTATCTGTCGTCATCGCTTTGGCGGCTGTTCTTGCTGCATTTCCGGCTTGGCGGGCCTATCGTCAATCTCTATCGGATGGGCTTACCATCCG
>JAJFGY010000172.1 GCA_021775935.1 Alphaproteobacteria bacterium | reverse complement strand
GGAACCATTATGGATTTTGCCCATTCCGACAAAACCCGTGAGCTGATTGACCGCCTTGAGGCGTTTATGGATGCCCACGTCCACCCGAACGAAAAAACCTATCAAGACCAGATGGATGCGTTCCGCGCCGAGGGCAATCCTTGGCAGGTGCCCCAGATCCTGGAAGATCTGAAACCAAAGGCCAAAGAAGCGGGTCTCTGGAATCTGTTCTTGCCGGAATCAGAGCTGGGCGGTGGTCTCACCAACCTGGAATATGCGCCGCTCTGTGAAATTATGGGCCGCGTCGGCTGGGCGTCAGAAGTCTTTAACTGCTCAGCACCCGACACCGGCAACATGGAAGTGTTTGAGCGCTATGCCAGCGAAGACCTGAAGGAAAAATACCTTGGGCGTTTGCTCAACGGCGAAGTCCGCTCAGCTTTCTTGATGACAGAACCGCTTGTGGCTTCATCAGACGCAACCAACATCGAAACCCGCATCGAGCGCGACGGCGACCACTATGTCATCAATGGCCGTAAATGGTGGTCTTCTGGAGTGGGTGATCCGCGCTGTGAGGTTGCTATCGTGATGGGTAAGACAGACCCGGATGCGGACCTTTACCGCCAGCAATCCCAGGTCATCGTGCCGCTTGATACACCGGGTATCGAAGTTGTGCGCATGCTGCCTGTATTCGGTTATGACGACGCACCGCACGGCCATGCTGAAGTGATCCTTAAAGACGTCCGCGTTCCTGTTGAGAACATCGTTCTTGGCGAAGGCCGTGGCTTTGAAATTTCACAAGGCCGGCTTGGCCCTGGCCGCATTCATCACTGCATGCGCACCATTGGGACAGCAGAAGTGGCACTCGAAAAAATGTGCCAGCGTCTGCTCTCGCGTACAGCTTTCGGCAAAATCATTGCAGAACATTCTGTCTGGGAAGAGCGGATTGCTCGTGCACGCATCGACATTGAGTGTGCCCGTCTGTTGACCCTGAAAGCGGCCTACATGATGGATACGGTCGGCAACAAAATTGCCCGTGCCGAAATCGCAATGATCAAAGTGCATGCGCCAAATATCGCCCTGCGGATCATTGACGATGCCATCCAGGCCCACGGCGGCGGTGGTGTGACCTCCGACTATGGTCTGGCCAAAATGTACTCCGGTCAGCGCACCTTGCGTCTGGCAGACGGTCCCGATGAAGTTCACGCACGGACCATTGCGAAACTGGAATTTCGCAAGCACAAGGAACAATTAAAGGCAGCTGCCGAATAATCGGCAGTTCACAAATGTCTTTACACCCTTGAAGAATCTGGCGGTCGGCTCCACATGGGGTTACGACCGCCTTTTTCATTGGCACCCCGGTAATTTGGCAGCCCCTTATTCTGGCAGATGGGGATGGGAGGAAAAAATGGCATATAAACTCTACGGTGCAGCTTTGTCGCCCTATTCGGCGCGCTGTCGCATGCAAATGTACGCAAAAGGCCTGGAATTTGAGGCAGTTAGCGTTTTTGATAAGCTCAGTCCCGAAGAGTTTGCAGGCCTAACCCCCCTGAAAAAGGTCCCAGCATTGGATGTTGACGGGCTGATCCTGCCAGAATCTCAGGTTATTGCAGAATATCTTGAAGAGGTTGAGACGGATGTTCCCCTGATGCCGGTATCGGCTGAAGAGCGCGCTCGCGTTCGTCTTCTCGCGCGCATTGGCGATCTCTACCTGATGATGCCACTTGGCAAACTGTTTGGTCAGGTGAACCCGCAGGGCCGCGACCCCAAGCTGGTCCAATATATGTTTGGTGAGCTTGATAAGGCGATGGGATGGCTTGCCCATTATGTGGATGGATCAAAATATGCCGTTGGAGACAAGCTCTCTCTTGCAGATTGTGCGCTGATCCCGATGCTCTTCTTTTCGTCAAACATCACGCCACTTTTCGGCCGCGAGTGCTTGTTGTGTGAAACTCCGGTGGTGCATAACTACTTTACCAAGACACTGGATGATCCGGCAGTTGGTCGGGTGGTCCAGGAATTGGAAGAAGCTTTTGCGAAAATGATGGGACCTAAGACAGAACCGCAGAAACAGCCTGCGGAATAGAAGCTGGCTTGGGCAAGGTCACAATAGCGCGTGTCCCTTTCCCTTTTTCACTGTCCAGGCGAAAAGTGCCGCCCTGCATCTCGCAGAATGATTTGGTGAGCGCGAGCCCCAACCCCGACCCTTCTTCGGCCTGCGTTGACTTGTCAGCAGTCTGTTCAAATGGTTTCAACAAGCGCGGGATATCTTCCGCATCAATACCGATCCCATTATCGCTGACAACTATTTCCAGATTTTCACTTCGCGAATAAATATCAATGTTGATTAGCCCTCCGTCGCCGGTGAACTTCACTGCGTTGGAGAGAAGGTTGATCAGGATTTGCTTGGTTGCCCGCATGTCTCCATACCCGACAGGGCGCGCGTCCTGGTCTTCGATATTGAGCATGACGTTCTGGTTTTTTGCTGTCGACCTTGCCTCGACAAAGCGGATACATGTTTCTGCAATCTCGCCTATCTCAAGCAGCTCAGGCATGATTTCCATTTTGCCAGCTTCGATTTTCGACATATCGAGAATGTCGTTTATGAGGTCGAGAAGATGCGTCCCGGATTCATGAATAAGACCAGCATATTCGTCATAGGCATCATCACCCAAAGGACCATACATCTGTCGTTTGAGAATTTCTGAAAAGCCAATCACCGCATTGAGAGGCGTGCGAAGCTCGTGGCTCATATTGGCAAGGAAGGTCGATTTCGTCCGGTTTGCGGTTTCAGCTTTCTCCCGCGCGTCCAGCAGTTGCTGTTCATATTCCTTGCGCTCAGAAATGTCGCGGGTAATGGCAATGGCTTCGACCATCTCGCCAGTCTGCTCATTTTTAACGCCGTGGACCGTGCTTTCGAGCCAGACGAATGTTCCACTGGAGTTTCGCAGTCTGAAGGTCATGAGGACGCTGTCGGCACCATTGTTCAGCTCGTCCATCTTTGCCTGTGCATTCGCCCTGTCGTCTCTGTGTATCCAATCGATCATGTTTTCACCAAGGACGTCTTGGGGTTCGTATCCAAGGACTTCTCTTATGGCGGGGGACATAAACGTCAGGGTTCCGTCGGGCAGGTGGCGCGCAAACATGTCGAGCGCATGCTCGATAATGAGCTCATATTGTTCCTCAGAGCGCTTAAGGGTGAGCTCAGCGTGCATGTCTTCCGTGACATCATCCATGATCCCGATGACACTTCTGACGTCGCCATTGCCGTCAATTTCGGGAAAACCATGTGAGACAAAATGCCGGTAGGTCCCATCCTGCTGTCGAAGGCGCATCGCCAGGGAGAAAGGCTTAGGGTCATCTTCAAGAGACATGAAGGTTGTCTTCACCCGCTCCGCGTCATCTGGATGCAGCAGCCCATACAAGGTGTCGTCAGGTAGTTCCTCACACTCGGCGGGAAGGTCCAACATGTGGGCGAGCGCAGGTGAGATGGTGGGTGCGTCGCGTCCCCGATCCCATCGGTAGGTCCCAAACCCGGCAGTAAGCTCAGCAATGGAGAAATGCTCTTCGATATGCCGTCGTGACGTTATATCCCGGCTGATAACCAACACGCCGCCAATGTCTGGATCATCCAGAAGGTTGCGAACGTCGGCTTCAACCCAGCGCCATGAACCATCTATATGAGGCAGGCGAAAGTTTTCGCTCAGGCGACAACCTGGAGTGGCGAGACAGTACCGAATTCGCTCGGCAACGCGTTCTCTATCATCGCGGTGGACAATGTCCGCCGCAAATATGCCGAGAACTTCATCAGGCTCAATTCCGATCACTTCCTTGATGGCGGCGCTGTGGTAAATGTAGCGCCCTTGATCATCAAGGAGGGTCAGCACATCCCCCGAGTTTGCGAGCAAAGCTTCGAAGAACTTTTCACCCCGCATGCGCGGAGCAACAGCATCCGCGCTCTCTAGTGGTTCTGTTCGGTCCGTCACCGGACGTACCCCCGACGTGGTTTGCCCAGCGAAAGCTGGGTGGTCTTTGAACAGACGGTAGCGGAACGAGGGTAAAGAAGCGTTAAAAGCAGTGCGAAGGCTTAGGGAAGTTAACGATTCCTTTGCGCAACTGCCCAGGCGGTTTCAGCAAGGCGTCGGCACATATCGCCGTACTGAGTGGCTTTTTCGGAGCTGGCATTGCCATCAAGGCCGCGCTTATAGACGCCCTGAGTGATCGATGCGAGCCTGAAAATTGAGAAGGACAGGTAAAAATCCCATCCTTCAATCCCTTCGCGGCCGGTCCGCTTGCAATAGGCCGCGACATAGGCTTCCTCTGTCGGAATGCCCGTTGTTGCGTAATCCAGGTCCATGATCGTGCCCTGGCTCGGACTGTTGAAGTGGTAGAGCATGCAATTATAGGCTAGGTCCGCCAGCGGGTGCCCGATGGTGGACAATTCCCAATCAAGCACGGCAATCATCTTCGGCTCGCTGGCGTGGAACATGGTGTTCTCAAGGCGATAGTCACCATGTGCAATGCTCGTCGCGTCATCTGCTGGAATATGGTTGGGAAGATAAGCGATCAAATCTTCCATGGACTCGACAGTTTCTGTCTCCGCCGCCCGGTACTGCTTTATCCAACGCCCGATCTGTCGGTCATAGTAATTCCCAGGGCGGCCATAATCTTCCAGGCCAATCGCTTTGTAGTCGACCTGATGAAGGCGGGTGAGCCCCTCATTCATCTGATCGTAAATCGAGCTACGTTCTGCGGCGCTGAAGCCAGGAAGCTGCGGTTCCCGGAGCACACGACCATCCAGATGGTCCATGATGTAAAACTCTGTGCCAATAATCTCCGGATCAGTGCACAAAGCCCGCATGGTCGGCACCGGCACATCTGTTGTCGCGAGTGCTTTCATGACGCGATATTCCCGGTCAACCTGGTGCGCGCTTGCAAGCAGGGTTCCGGGTGGCTTTTTGCGCATCACATAGCGTTTGCCACCGGCGGAAAGGAGAAATGTAGGGTTGGATTGTCCGCCAGAAAATTGCCGAACTTCCAGATCACCGGAATAGTCCTCGACATTTGCCCGACAGAAATCCTCCAGATGCCCAACGTCAAATCGGTGGGCCTCGCGAATGTCGATGGTTTCTGCGTTTTCGCTAGCGGCGTCCGTCATAATCTCTCTCCCAAATATCGTTGGAATAGGGATAGCAAGGGATTGCGACGCATGCAAAGGGCATGAAAAAGCTGGGAACCCCCGCCTTCAGGACCCCGGCTTTCTTCAAGCACGGTGGAGCCTAAACCGCGCCGGCCTTCTGCGCATAATGCCATCCAAGCTCTGCGAGCGTACGCACCTGAGAGGCATCCTGCGCCGCATGTTCGCTGGCAGCGGTGCCATCGCGCACCCGACCAACAATGCCCTGCAAAATCCCACCTAAGCGGAAAAGATTGTAAGCAAAGTAATAGTCCAGATTGTCGATGCCTTTGCGGCCTGTCTGGTCGCAATACATTTTGACATAATCATCGAGCGTGGGGATGCCCAGTGCTGGCAGGTCGGCGTCTCCGAGTGTTTGTGTGCCAGGTGTGTCTCCCATGGCGGGCATGATCCACTGCATCATGTGATAGGTGAAATCACCAAGAGGGTGTCCGAGCGTTGAGAGTTCCCAATCAAGCACCGCGAGTACGCGATCTTCTGTTGGATGCAACACCATATTGTCCAGCCGGTAATCGCCATGAACAATACTCACAGCGTCATCTTCAGGAATATTGCCTGGCAACCAATCCATCAGCCTGTCCATTTCGGTGATGGATTCAGACTCTGACGCCACATACTGCTTTGACCAGCGGGAGATTTGACGCGCGAAATAGTTTCCGGGTCTGCCAAAGTCGCCAAGGCCGATGGCTTCATAATCGACCAGATGAAGCTGCGCCATAGCTTTGTTCTTGGCTGCAAAGATCGCGCTGCGTTGCGCGGGATCATAGCCAGGCAGCAAGGGTTCCCAAAGGATGCGGCCTTCTACCATGTCCATCACATAGAAAATGGTGCCGATAATGCTCTCATCCATGCACAGGCAATAGGTTTTGGCGACCGGATAGTCGACAGTGCCAAGGGCTGTGATGACTTTGTATTCCCGGTCAACAGCATGAGCTGACGGCAGAAGCTTCCCGGGTGGCTTGCGTCTGAGCACATATTTCTTATTGGGTGTGACCAGCTGATAGGTCGGGTTGGATTGTCCGCCTTTAAACTCACGCACCTCCAATGGCCCCTGGAACCCGTCTACATTTGCCGTGAGATAGTCTTCCAGTTTTTTCTCGTCAAACCGGTGTTGGTCCAACACGGACTGGGTGCCAGAAAACTGCTCCTGTTTGCCACTTGATTCAGGCTCACTCATGGGCCTATCTCCCTCGTCAATTTTTTGATGATTTATGCAGATTGTTTTTCGCGGGCCACGGCGCGGTAACCAATGTCGCGGCGACAGAAGCCTTCGGGCCAGTCAACCGCAGCTACAGCCTTGTAGGCGCGGGACTGCGCGACGGCGACGGATTTACCGAGAGCGGTGACACCAAGAACGCGGCCTCCGTGGGCGGTAATTTTTTTGCCGTCACGTTTTGTGCCGGCGTGGAAAATCTCAATCGTGTCATCAGCCGCAGCGGGACCAAGGTTTTTGATCTCAGAGCCTTTTTCATACGCCTCTGGATAGCCTTCTGTCGCCATCACAACGCTCAGGGCTGCGTCATCGTTCCACTCAAGCTCAATCTGATCCAGCGTACCATCGTGGCAGGCGACCAGTGCTGGCAGGATGTCCGACATAAGCCGCATCATCAGTACCTGACATTCCGGGTCTCCAAAGCGCACATTGAACTCAATGAGCTTGGGGCCGTCTTTTGTGATCATCAGGCCGACGAACAACACACCTTTAAACGGCATGCCTTTCTCAGCCATGGCCGCAAGAGTCGGGTTAACGATCCGGTCCATCAGCGCAAACTGCATGCTCATGGAAAGCACGGGTGCAGGGGAATACGCCCCCATCCCGCCAGTATTGAGACCGACGTCCCCATCACCAACACGCTTGTGATCCTGCGCACCTGCAAGAGGTACCGCGGTTGTGCCATCGCAGAGCGCAAAGAAGCTGGCCTCTTCACCTTCCAGCCATTCTTCGATCACAAGCTCTGCGCCCGCACCGCCAAATTTGCCGCCAAAAATTTCATCTACAGCGGCAAGGGCCTCGGCATCCGTTTCCGCCATGATGACACCTTTGCCTGCAGCAAGACCGTCGGCTTTGATGACGATTGGGGCAGCGTGCTTGTCGAGATAGGCTTTCGCGTCAGCAGCATCAGCAAACCGGCCATAGGCAGCCGTTGGAATGTCATAGTCTGCGCAAAGATCCTTTGTGAAACCCTTGGAGCCTTCCAGTTGGGCTGCTGCGGCGTTCGGACCAAAGCTCTTGATGCCCGCTTCGTCAAGCCGGTCAACAATGCCGCCAACGAGAGGGTCTTCGGGGCCGACGACGACAAAGTCGATGGCTTTCTCGCGACATAAGGCAATGATCCCGTCGAAATCATTCACGCCCACGTCAACACATGTGGCCACATCGGAAATCCCGGCATTGCCTGGCGCACAATAGAGCTCATCAAGCAGCGGACTAGACGAAATTGCCCATGCAAGGGCGTGCTCGCGCCCGCCTGAGCCAATTATCAGAACGTTCATTCGACCCCAATTCCTGAATTCAAATGCTGGACCGCTTTGTCGATCTCAGCCATTCCCCGAGCATTCTCAGGACAATCTTTGTATCATGCAGAACGATTCCGGCAAACCGCACTGCGACGGCGGCGTGTTGGGAAAAGACAAAGTTATTTCAAAGACTTAGAGAAAGAGGCCCCGCATCAATGGCCGATGAGAGTACTCCCCAAAGCACTGAGGGCAATGCCTACGAATTCTCTGTGAGCGAGCTCTCCATGGCGCTGAAGCGTACCGTGGAGGATAATTTTGGCTATGTCCGGGTGCGCGGCGAGTTGGGGCGGGTGAGCAGGCCAGCGTCCGGCCACCTCTACCTTGATCTCAAAGACGATAAATCCGTCCTCAATGGGGTGATCTGGAAGGGGGTTGCGTCCAGATTGAAGGTAAAGCCTGAGCAGGGTTTGGAGGTTGTCTGTATAGGCAAACTCACCACCTTCCCGGGGCAGTCGCGCTACCAGATCGTCATTGAAAGCATGGAACTGGCAGGCGTCGGTGCATTGATGGCGCTTTTGGAGCAACGTAAAAAAGCGCTTGCCGCAGAGGGCCTCTTTGACCCAGCAAAAAAGCAGCCACTGCCTTTCTTGCCAGAAACCATCGGTGTGGTGACGAGCCCGTCAGGTGCGGTGATCCGGGATATTCTGCATCGGCTGCGTGACCGTTTCCCGCGCCATGTTCTGGTTTGGCCTGTTCGCGTGCAGGGTGAACAATCGGCGGACGAGGTGACCGCAGCGATCAAAGGCTTCAATAATCTGAAACGTGGCGGTGCCGTGCCAAGACCCGATCTCCTGATTGTTGCCCGCGGCGGTGGATCTCTGGAAGACCTTTGGTCTTTTAATGAGGAAGCGGTTGTCAGGGCAGCGGCTGCAAGCGAGATACCTCTGATATCCGCTGTGGGCCACGAAACCGACACGACACTGATTGATTTCGCCTCAGATCAGCGCGCCCCGACGCCAACCGCTGCTGCTGAGATGGCCGTACCTGTGCGTGCGGATCTTGTTGCCCGCATTCTGGACAATACACGCAGGCTTGTGCGTGCGGAGACCCGCAAAGTGACCGAGCTCGGGACGCGTCTGGAAGGCTTGTCCCGTGGTCTCCCGAAAGCAGATGATCTTTTTGCGTTGCCGGGACAGCGCCTGGATCACGCGAGCCAGCGTCTCGGGCTGGGCCTAAGCGCGGCGGCCTCTGCTAAGCGCACACGGTTTGAACGGGTGGCGGGGCGTCTCTCCGCTCAAACTCTGTCGGCAGCGCTCACCAATGGGCGCAGGCAGACCCAGGAGCTTGCTGCGCGGGCCGCGCGGGCCGAAAAACGTCATCTCGGCGATCTGGCAGGTCGTTTAGGCCAGGCTGGACGCCTCCTGGACAGCCTGAGCTATCAAGGGGTGCTCGCCCGGGGGTTTGCCCTGGTCCGGGATGGGGAGGGGAAGCCCGTGCGGGGATCAGCGGGCATAGCCCAGGGCTCAGCCCTCGAGCTCGAATTTGCAGGCACCGATAAGTTGCCTGTGGTAGCCGGAGAAGGCGTGAAGCCCCCGACGACCACAAATCCACCCAAAGCCAAACGCGCGGTTTCAAAAAAGAAAACACCGGCTGGTGGTGGTCAGGGTCAGCTATTTTGAGACCGGTGCCTCCCTGTAGAGAAACCATAATCGCACTGATGCGATGACAGACAGCCCGAGCAGGGGTAGGTTGGGCATATGAATCGACACGAAAACAGCTTCGGTGGAAGCAAAGCAGAATTGGTCTTTGGGGACGGTGAGTACCACGTGGTGCGCAAGGGGACCTTTGTTGTCTGCGCTGTAACCAGTGAGAAAATCCTTCTGGAGGATCTTCGCTACTGGCATGCAGATCGCCAGGAAGCCTATGTGGACGCAGCAGCAGCGTTAAAGCGCGAGCTTGAACTGAGAGAAACCACATGAACAGGCCCGGTTTACGTGTCTTCCTTTTGGCCCTGAGTGCTTTGCTCTTTGTAACGCCCGCATGGGCGGATGCCCGCGTCGAGTTAACCGGCGAAGCCATTCAAGGCGGCATCATCATCGGCACGACGGAACCCGGGACCAAAGTGATCCTCGATGGGGAACCCTTGATGGTTTCTGAGCGCGGGCATTTTCTTTTTGCATTCGACCGCGATCACAAAGGCACGGCGCATCTCGATGTTGAGTATCCTGATGACGAACGCGAGAGCCTGTCCATTGATGTTGCGACCCGCGACTATGATGTGCAGCGCATTGAGGGGGTTGCCTCAAAATATGTGAGCCCGTCAGCTGAGCAGTTAGCGCATATTGCCCGTGATCGCGAATTGAAACGAACGGCGCGTCCCACCGATACCGCGCATGATTGGTTTGCAGACGAGTTCATCTGGCCAGTCACAGGCACGATCACTGGCACGTTTGGCCTGCAGCGCTATTTCAACGGAGAGCCTCGGCGTCCCCATTACGGTGTCGACGTTGCTGCCCCGACGGGCACGCCAGTTGCAGCACCTGCGCCTGGTATTGTGCGGCTGGCGGAGCCGGAACTCTATTTTGAAGGGGGCGCAATTTTCCTCGACCACGGACATGGGATGATCAGCGTCATGATGCATCTAAGTCGTGTGGATGTGGAAGTCGGCCAGCAAGTCGAGCAAGGTGACATTATCGGCGCAGTTGGGGCGACAGGTCGTGTCACGGGCCCGCATCTTGATTGGCGCATGTATTGGCGTCGCGCTCATGTGGATCCAGCCTTACTGGTTGGTGACATGCCAGCCCCCAAACCACTGGAACGACCGACTGCAAATCCTTAGCGGACGCTGTCATGCATCTGCAGGCCAGCGATTATGCATCCATAGCCATTGGGCTGGGTTTGCTCGAATTTCCGCTTCCAGAAAATCATTCAGCGCCTGGGTGATCCGAGCCGTTTCTTCATGTGTGTCCGCGTTTGGGTCTGCATAAATTGGTTCGTGGATTTCCTGGACAAAGTTGCAACCCGTTGTCCGCCGAATTGTGACAGGCACGACGGGCGTCCCGTAGCGCGTCGCCATCGCGCCTGGTGTTGCAGGTGTCATGGCCTTCATCCCGAAAAATTTCGCTTCGATACCGTCATTCATTTTTTGATCGGCAAGCATGCAAATAAAGCCTTTGTTCCGAACAATGCGGATGACATCCCGTGCACCTTTAGGACCTTTCGGAATTTGCACAGGAAAGATCGCCCGCGAGCGAAGCTTGACGATCCACTGATCAATGGTGGGGTTGTTCGCGTGACGATAGACCGCGCCTCCCTCGAAGCCCCCAAGTTTGAGCTCAAGTGCCAGAAGTTCCCAGTTTGCAAAATGGCCGGACACCAGCATGCCGCCCCTGTCTCTTAGACCTTCAACAAGATCAAGCCCCTTTACTGTAACTCGCGACCGGTGTGCCGGGTCTGCGAACTTGTCCAGATGCGCATATTCCCCGATGGTCCGTCCGACATTTTCCCACATATCGCGAATGATCTGATCGACTTGCGCGCTTGTGAGATCGGGCATCGCGCGCTCAATGTTCTTGCGTGCTCGTCGGGTCACACCCACATGTGGCCCGATGGTGCGAAGCAGCCACCCGCCGAACTTGGACGCACGCTCAAGTCCGAGAAGCTTGAAAAGGCCGAGCGGCAGAATGGCTGCAATAGCTTCAAGCCGATATCTGAGCGCATTATTTTTCAAGAAATCTGATCCAGGGTGAAGAGAGAGCGTTGTTTATAGCAGGTCCAAGGAGTGAGGTCAGGGGGCCAAATCGGGGCTGTTTCAATGAGCCTGGGTATCACGTCCGGAACCGGGGGGAGCATAGGTGTGGCTCGCGCGCGCGGCTTTCAGGTGTTCAACGAGCAGCCCGTCAAGCGCTGCGAGATCTTCAAACTGTGCGGTAACGGGTAAGGTCATTGCGGCTTTTTGCAGCTGAACCCCTGCGGCTCCTGTAAGCGCCTGGAGCCGTACCATGTCCTTCTCGGTGGTGATGAGGGCGGCCCCCGTTTCGGAAGATAGATCAAGAAGGTTTTGCGCATCGTCTTCGCAGAAGGGGTGGTGATCCGCAAAGGCTTTTGTGACGGTCACATCCGCGCCAAGCTCAGCAAGCGTTGCGAAGAATTTTTCGGGACGTCCGATGCCTGCAAAAGCGATGAGTTTTTGTCCTGTCAGATCAGGTTGGCTGCCAAGGGTTGGCGTTAGCTGCGCGGTAAGAACCGGCACAGCGGATGCATGGGCAAGATCAGTGAGGGGCTCTGGAAGGGTGGCCGAGCCAAGGGCGACCAGGCCATGAGCCCGTTTGAAGGCAGCAGTTAGCGGTTCGCGCAAAGGACCGGCAGGCAACACGGCCCCGTTACCAACACCAACGCTTGTGTCGACGACAAGAAGCGATAGATCTTTGTGAAGCACTGGGTTTTGAAATCCATCATCCAATAGAATGATGCTTGCCCCTGCAGCCTCAGCCGCGAATGCCCCGGCGACCCTGTCTTGTGCAATCCAGGCAGGGCCGTGCTGGCTTAGAAGAAGAGGTTCATCGCCCACATCGAGCGATGTGTGCGTTGTACCGTCCACACGCAGAGGGCCTGTTTCGCGCCCCCCATAACCCCGGCTAACAAAGTGAGGTGTTTCGCCAAGGAGCCTCAATCGCTCAGCGACGGCGATCGCGGTGGGCGTTTTCCCTGCTCCTCCGGCCGTGAAATTGCCGATGCAAACCACGGGTACGCTTGCACGTTCAGGCACTGTCATGCGCTGGCGCAGATGTGCACCCGCCGCATAGAAAGTCGCCAATGGTGCCAGAAGGAACTGCAATGCACGGTGGCTCAGCGTCGCCTCAGATGTGGGGTACCAGAAGGAGGGGCTACGCATCTTGACCCCCAACAATTGCGTGGGCGTGCGGCAGAAGTGGAAGGAGTTCTTGGGTCACACGCTCAGCAACCCCGGTGGAAGCAGCAACAGTTTCTTTGCCGCGTACTGCCATCTGCTTGGTGACTGCGGGCATAGTGAGCCAAAGAGAGAGTGTCTCCAGCATCTCGCCTTCTGATGCAACCTGAAGCGCACCTTCTGCGTCTGTCAGCTCTTGTGCAGCGTCAGCGAAGTTGAACATGTGTGGGCCAAACAAAATAGCGCAGTTCAACCGCGCTGCTTCCAGCGGATTGTGCCCGCCAATTTCAACGAAAGAGCCGCCAATAAAAGCAATAGGCGAAAGGCCGAAGATAAGCCCCATCTCGCCCAATGTGTCTGCAAGGTAAATGTCAGTTGTTGCGGTGATCGCATCACCGGCCGACCTTTGCGCGATCTGAATACCCTGAGAGGACAGGTCGGCAACGATGGAGGGTCCACGAGCAGGATGGCGGGGAGCAAGGATTGTCAGCAGATCAGGAAAACGTTTCTTCAACCCAACGTGTACCCGCCCGACAAGCATTTCCTCGCCATCATGAGTGCTTGCTGCCACCCAGCAAGGGCGCCCGCCAATTTGTGAGCCGATAGCCTTTAAGTCTGCAGGGTCTGCAAGAAGCGGGGCGGCGTCCATCTTGAGGTTTCCCGGAACGCTCACAGTTTTCGCGCCCAATGCCGTCAACCTTTCGGCTGACTTCACGTCTTGTGCAAGGACCAGTTGAAAAAGCCCCAGCAAATGCGCAATCGAGCTTCTGACCCGGGCCCATCCTTTGGCAGATCTTTCAGATAGCCGTGCATTGGCAAGGACCAGGGGAATGCGGTGGTCGCTTGCGCCCATGATCATGTTCGGCCACAGCTCAGACTCAATGATCACACCAAGGTCTGGATGCCAATAGTCGTAGAAGCGTTTGCAGTAGGTGGGGTGGTCCAGCGGGGCGAATTGATGGAGTGCGTTCTCAGGCAAGCGTTCTGCCATGAGTTGGGCTGAGGTGAGTGTGCCGGTCGTCACCAGGAATGTCAGATCGGGGCGCAGCGTGGACAATGTGTTGATGAGTGGCAGCATAGAGAGCGCCTCACCGACACTTGCGCCGTGCAGCCAGATAAGGGGGGCATCGGGTCGGGGTTTGGAAGGAAAACCCTGTTTCTCCCTGACACGGGCCGGGTCTTCTTTCCCTTGAACGAGACGGCGCCGCAAAAGCAAACTGACCAACGGTCCTGCACCAGCGGCAAGACGCCGATAGGCGCGCAGACCGAAAGTCTTCGGAGCAAGAACCGTCAAGGAACTACCCTGCTTCACGAGTGTCTGGAACGGCATCAGCCTTGTCAGGTGTTGCCTGCGACCGCCTGCCGACCATGGCGTCAGCTTCCTGTGTCAGTTGATTGAGCGCATCCTCAACCTGCTGGCGGTATCCTTCGAGCGCTTCTGGATCAACATTGCGGGGCACGTAAATCGGATCGCCCCAAACAACCGCGCCCCGATTGAAGGGAAGAGGAATTGTAAACTTGTCCCACGTATTTCCGAGCACCAGCCGGGCGCGTGTCGTCGCCACAATCGGCACGATGGGGCGCCCCGACAGCCTCGCCATTGTCACAATACCAAGGCCGGCAACCCGGTGTGGTCCTGGCGGCATGTCCGCCGTCAATCCGATCGACGCCCCGTGCTGAAGCGCGCGAACCATGGCTCTAAGAGCTGCGGCACCTCCTTTTTCCTTCGACTTTTCGACTTTCCCTTTAGGGGCGCCGGAGCCGCGGATGGTGCCAAGACCCAGATAGCCACAGAGCTTAGCGATGATTTCCCCATCGCCATGCTTGGACACGAGAATTTTCAATGTGCGCCAATTGTGCCAGAAAGGCGGAAGGATGATGTTCTGACCATGCCAGGTTGCGCAGATGAACGTGTCATCGTCCGCCCAGAACCGTTCAGGAATGTCTGCCCGCCTCTGGTTGAAGCGGCAGGTCAAATGCACGAGCTTCACATAACTCGCAATGGCGAGCGCCAACCCGCTTTGCACGGCATTGCTCTTCAATATGTCCTTGGTGAGTGTTTTGAAGCGCGACATGTGGATTATGTGCCCCTCATTCACCGGCCAACGCAGATGCCGCGTCGTCTGCCCGGTCAAATTGCGACCGTGAGAGCTCCGCATAGACACCGCCCTGAGCGATCAGGTCCCCATGGCGTCCCTGCTCAATAACGCGGCCATGGTCGATAACGTAAATATTGTCGGCGTGCATGATGGTCGAAAGACGGTGCGCAATCACCAGCGTTGTCCGTCCTTGCATCAGTTTTTGGAGTGCTTTTTGAACCTGTAATTCGGAAGCTGTGTCGAGCGAGGATGTCGCTTCATCAAGCAAAAGGATCGGCGCATTTTTTAACATGGCGCGGGCGATGGCAATGCGCTGGCGTTGGCCACCCGAAAGCTTCAGGCCGGATTCGCCAACATGTGTGTCATAGCCGTGTGACAGCTGCAGAATAAAGTCGTGAGCTGCCGCGTTGCGTGCCGCTGCTTCTATGTCTTCTAGTGTGG
>JAJFGY010000171.1 GCA_021775935.1 Alphaproteobacteria bacterium | reverse complement strand
CCCCGAGAAACAGTGCGGATATGGCAAGAAAGTTTTTCATACGCTCAACATAGGAAGAAGGATGTAGCCAAGCGAGTAAATTTGAGGTGAGGGGCATGTGAGCGCGTGCGTTTACCTTTGAGGCACAAAAAAGGCGCCCTCAAAAGCCTGAGGGCGCCTCGATTTTCAATCATTTACGCAGGCTTAGTCGGCTGCAAGGCCACGCAGCACATAGTGGAGAATGCCGCCATTGGCGTAATAGTCCACTTCGTCCTGGGTATCGATCCGGCAGGTGAGATCAAGTGACTTGGTCGATCCATCTGCAAAGGTGATCGTGGCAGTCACTTCATCACGTGGGTTAATGCTTTCCAGCCCGATAATGGTGACGGTTTCTGAACCATCGAGGCCCAGTTTTTCCCAGCTGTCGCCCTCCTTGAACTGCAGGGGTGCGACGCCCATGCCGATCAGGTTGGATCTGTGGATCCGCTCGAAGCTTTCCGCCACCACGGCTTTGACGCCAAGGAGGAAGGTGCCCTTTGCCGCCCAGTCACGGCTGGAGCCCGTGCCGTACTCTTTGCCTGCGAACACAACAAGTGGGGTTCCCCGCTCTTTGTATTCCATGCAGGCATCGTAGATCGGCATTTCCGTGCCTTCTGGCTGGAGTTTCGTCACCCCACCTTCTGTGCCTGGGACCATCTGGTTTTTGATGCGGATGTTGGCGAAAGTGCCGCGCATCATCACCTGGTGGTTGCCGCGGCGTGAGCCGTAGGAGTTGAAGTCCTGCACGCCCACCTGATTGCGGGTGAGGTAGGAGCCTGCCGGGCTGTCCATCTTGATCGAACCGGCCGGTGAAATGTGGTCAGTTGTGATCGAGTCTGCAAAGAGACCCATGATGCGCGCGTTATGCACATCTTCAAGCGGTGCCGGCGTGTCTGACAGCTCTTCGAAGTAAGGCGGATTTTGCACATAGGTGCTGTCATCGTTCCAGCCGTATGTTTCACCCTTACTGGTTTTGATCGCCTGCCAATTGCTGTCACCTTTGAACACGTCCGCATAGCGTTCGCGGAACATGGCTGGGGTAACGGCAGTGCGGACCACATCCGCGATCTCTTTGTTGGTTGGCCAGATGTCTTTCAGATAGACGTCTTTGCCATTCTTGCCTTTGCCGATGGGTTCTTTGGTCAGGTTCTTCGTGACCGTGCCAGCCAGGGCATAGGCCACAACCAATGGCGGTGAGGCCAGATAGTTGGTGCGAACGTCCGGGCTCACGCGGCCTTCAAAGTTCCGGTTGCCCGAAAGGACCGAAGACACAACCACATCATTGTCGGCAATTGACTTGGAGATTGCCGGTGGCAGCGGACCGGAGTTCCCGATGCAGGTGGTGCAGCCATAGCCCACGAGATCGAAGCCGAGGCCGTCGAGTTCTTTCTGCAGTCCGGCTTTTTCGAGATATTCTGTCACAACCTGGGATCCAGGCGCGAGAGACGTTTTAACCCAAGGCTTCACTTCCAGACCAAGGGCGCGTGCCTTCTTGGCGACGAGACCCGCGGCAATCAATACGCTCGGGTTTGAGGTATTGGTACAGGATGTGATCGCAGCAATGGTGACATCGCCATGACCGATGGTGAAGTTTTCTTCATCTACATCAAAGCGGGTCTCTGCTTCTGAGGCTTTGTTGTATTCGCCGCTAAGTGTGCCTGCGAAACTTTCCGCCAGATCAGTCAGGTCAACGCGGTCCTGCGGACGCTTTGGTCCTGCAAGTGCTGGAACGACAGATCCCAGATCGAGTTCCAGAGTGTCCGTGAAGACAGGGTCTGGCGTGTCTGAGGTGCGGAACATGCCCTGTGCTTTGGCATAGGCTTCCACAAGATCGACGCGGGCTTTGTCGCGCCCTGTTGCGCGGAGATATTTGATGGTCTCCGCATCAACTGGGAAGAAACCACACGTGGCCCCATATTCCGGGGCCATGTTGGCGATGGTCGCCTGGTCTTCCAGAGACAGGTGGTCGAGACCGCCGCCGAAATATTCAACGAACTTGCCAACCACACCGCGCTCGCGGAGCATTTCAACAACTTTGAGCACGAGGTCGGTGGCTGTGACACCTTCTGACATTTTGCCGGTCAGCTTGAAGCCAATGACTTCCGGGATCATCATTGTGACAGGCTGGCCGAGCATGGCAGCTTCCGCCTCAATGCCCCCCACGCCCCAACCAAGGACTGAGAGGCCATTGATCATGGTTGTGTGGCTGTCTGTTCCAACACATGTGTCTGGATAGGCCATTTCAACTGTTTTGGAGGCACCGTCCTTTTCGGTCCGGGTCCAAACAGCCTGTGCCAGATATTCCAGGTTCACCTGGTGGCAGATACCTGTTCCAGGAGGCACAACGCGGAAATTATCAAAGGCTTGGGCGCCCCACCGCAGGAATTCATAGCGTTCCTGGTTGCGCTCATATTCCAGATCCACATTTTCCTTAAACGCTGTCTGGGTGCCGAACTTGTCCACCATCACTGAGTGGTCGATCACGAGGTCAACCGGCACCTGAGGGTTGATGCGCTTTGGATCACCGCCGAGCTTGGCAACGGCGTTCCGCATTGCGGCAAGGTCAACAACAGCGGGAACACCGGTGAAGTCCTGCATCAGCACACGAGCTGGGCGATAGGCAATCTCACGGGTGGATGTGCGCGTCTTCAGCCAGTCTTTGACCGCTGAGATGTCGTCCTTGTTCACCGTGCGACCATCTTCGAAGCGGAGTAAGTTTTCCAGGAGAACTTTCAGGCTGAAGGGGAGGCGAGACACACCTTCCAGGCCATTTTCCTCGGCCTTCTTCAGATCGTAATAGACGTAGTTCTTGCTGCCGACCTTCAGGCTCGAATAAGCGTCGAAGCTATTGGTGCCCAATGCTTTTAGGGTGGCTTTCGGGGCTGCTTTGCGTGCCGGAGCTTTTTTTGCAGGAGCTTTGGCCTTAGGCGCAGCCTTTTTGGCCGGTGCCTTCTTTGCCGGCGCTTTTGCTTTTGGAGCGGCCTTGCGGGTTGCTTTGCGCGCTGGAGTCTTTTTCACCGGCGCTTTCTTCTTGGCGGGTGCTTTTTTCTTGGAGGCCTTTTTTGCGGCCTTTTTCTTGGCAACTTTTTTCTTCGGCTTCACCGCTGTCTTCTTTGCGGTTTTCTTTTTCACCGTTTTTTTGGCTACTTTTTTCTTCGCTGTTTTTTTCCGTGCGGGCGCTTTTTTCTTAGAGGCCTTTTTTGCTGTCTTTTTGGCGACCTTTTTCTTCGCAGGTGATTTCTTCTTCGCTGAAGCCTTCTTCTTCGCAGCGACTTTCTTTTTTGCTGCCTTCTTGGCGGGTGCCTTTTTCTTAGCTGTTTTCTTTACAGTTTTTTTGGCAGCTTTCTTTTTAGCTGCTGGCTTCTTTTTGCTCGCCTTTTTGGCCGGAGCCTTTTTCTTTGTCGCTGCTTTGGCCATGGGGTCCGCTCTCCTCGAAAAAATGTGGTGCTGCGCCAAATGGCGCGCCCGCGCCAATCGACGAGGCGGACTATAATGAGAAACATCTGTCAAAGCTATGGCCGAACGGGGGCGATATGACGGATAATGAGCAAAATTTTGTGTCCCCGCGCTTCTTTGTTTGGGCATGATTTTGAGACAATTGCGAACAGGTGGCGACATGGCTGTAAGAACCGAAAAAAATGGGGCTGTCACGACAGTGATCCTGGACCGTGTGGATGTGAGAAATGCGGTGGACCGGATCACGGCTCAGGCGTTGGCAGATGCGTTTCTCGCGTTTGAGAAAGACGAGGACGCCTCGGTTGCCGTATTCGTCGGCGCGAACGGAACTTTTTGCGCGGGAGCAGACCTGAAAGCTGTTTCTCAAGGAACCGGAAACGGCAATGGCGTGTTGCCTGTGGGGACGGGGCTGGATTTTGACCGTCTGGCCGCAGATGGTCCGATGGGTCCATCGCGCATGGTGCTTTCCAAGCCTGTGATTGCTGCTGTCTCGGGATATGCAGTCGCCGGTGGCCTGGAACTGGCGCTCTGGTGCGACATGCGGGTGGTTGAAGAAGACGCGGTCATGGGTGTTTTCTGCCGCCGGTGGGGTGTGCCTTTGGTGGATGGGGGGACGGTGCGGCTGCCTCGCCTGATTGGCCATGCCCGCGCCATGGATTTGATCCTGACGGGGCGGCCGGTGGATGCGGCTGAGGCCTTGAGTTTTGGTCTTGCCAACCGGGTTGTGCCAACTGGTGAGGGTCGTGCGGCGGCAGAAGCGCTGGCGGCAGAGCTGGCGCGGTTCCCGCAAAATTGCCTGCGCAGCGACCGCCTATCTGCCTATGAGCAGTGGGATCTACCCTATGATCAGGCCATGGCCGGGGAAACCATGCGCGGGCGGGAGGTTCTGTCGTCCGGTGAAACCCTTGCTGGCGCGACGCGATTTGCGAGCGGCAAAGGCCGAGGCGGCAATTTTGACGACATCTGAGGCTCTGAACACTCTCACCGTGACGGGTCTTGCCTGTGTGCGCGGCGAACGGGAAGTCTTTCGTGATCTGTCTTTTCGTGTGGGCGCGGGAGAGATGCTCACACTCGTTGGCCCCAATGGTTCGGGCAAATCTAGTCTGTTGCGGCAGATTGCCGGTTTATTGGACATCACAGCCGGTGAAATTCTGGTTGAAGGCAGTCGAGATGACCTTTCTGTCGCTGACCTTGCGCTTTATGCAGGCCATCTCGACGCGGTGAAGTCACCTCTGAGTGTCATCGAGAATCTCGGCTTTTGGGCGCAGTTTTATGGGGTGCCCTCTGAAAAGATCGCTGCCGCTCTTGAGATCTTTGGCCTTGGGCATTTGGGACATCTGCCAGCGGGTGTTTTGTCGGCTGGTCAGAAACGACGGTTGGGGCTGGCGAGGTTGGCGCTGATTGACCGACCGCTTTGGTTGCTGGACGAGCCGACCGTGTCGTTGGATACAGCCAGTATTGCGGCGCTTGTTGACCTGATGCAGGGACATCTGCAGCAGGGCGGTGCAATCGTTGCTGCCACCCATGTTGATCTGGGTTTGGACGGCGTGCGTCCTCTCGACATGGGGCACCACGGAAGGGGAGAGCACGGATGAGTGCATTCTGGGCCCTTGTTCAGCGGGATGTGCGGCTTGCCACCCGGGTTGGTGGCGGTGGCGGCATGGCGGTCTTTTTCTTTCTGATCGTTCTCTCCATTGTTCCCTTCGGCATTGGCCCCGACCTCAATCTGCTGACGCGGATTGCGCCTGGCATGTTGTGGGTGGCGCTGTTGCTCTCGGCTCTGCTCACTCTTGACCGGCTTTTTCAGGCTGATCAGGAAGATGGAACTCTTGATCTGTTGGTGATGGCGCCCCAGCCACTGGAGCTCACGGTGCTGGCAAAGGCTATCAGTCATTGGCTGACCACCGGTCTGCCGCTTGTTGTGGCAGCACCGCTTTTGGGTTTGATGCTCAATCTGCCGCTTGATGGCATGTTGCCCTTGATGGGGGCGATGCTTGTCGGGTCTCCCGCATTGTCGCTCTTGGGGGCGGTCGGTGCGGCTTTAGCGGTGGGTGTGCGGCGCGGCGGACTGCTGATTTCACTCCTGGTGCTGCCGTTTTATGTGCCGGTCCTGATTTTTGGGGTGAGTGCGAGCCGTGCGGCACTTGTCGCCGTGCCCGGGGATCTCGGTGGGCAGTCCCTTCTGCTGCTGGGGGCCGTCAGCCTTGCGTCCCTGGTTGTCGGGCCTGTTGGCGGGGCGGCGGCGCTGCGGGTGGCGGTCAAATGAACCAGGCCTGCGTCGAGATACCGCCGGAACGTGACTTGCCGCTTTGTGGCTCTCGGGCTACATCAGACTGATATGGCCTGGTCTATTCACACATTTGCAAACCCCACGCGGTTTATGCGCTTCTCGGCGATCGTGCTGCCCTATGTCTGGGCGCTCGCGGGCGCGGGTATCGGGATTGGACTTTACCTCTCTTTCTTTGTAGCGCCTCCTGACTATCAGCAAGGTGACAGCGTCCGGATCATGTTTGTGCATGTGCCTGCTGCCTGGCTCTCGCAGTTTGGCTATGGGATAATGGTGGCTTCGAGCATTATGGCGCTGATCTTTCGCCATCCTCTCGCGGATGTGGCAGCAAAGTCCGCTGCTCCGATTGGCGCTGTCTTCACCTTCCTCGCCCTTGTCGCCGGGGGGCTTTGGGGCAAACCCATGTGGGGCACCTATTGGGTGTGGGATGCGCGCACAACGTCGACTTTGGTGCTCCTGTTCATTTATCTCGGGTACATGGCGTTGTGGGTAACGATTGAGGACCCCAATCGTGCGGCCAGGGTAGCCGCTGTCCTGGCGCTGGTCGGGGCGGTCAATCTCCCCATTATCCGTTTCTCGGTTGATTGGTGGAACACGCTGCATCAACCGGCAAGCGTCTTTCGTCTGGATGGGCCGACTATTCATTCATCGCTGCTCTGGCCTCTCTTTGTGGTGGCTATTGGCTTCACGTTTTTCTTTCTCGGTGTGATGATGGTGCGAATGCGGGCTGAAATATTGCGTCGCAGAGTGCGCACTCTTCAGATGCAACAGGCGGCAGGCTGACATATGGCTGAGTTTTTCAATATGGGTGGCTATGGACCTTATATCTGGTCTTCGTTTCTCATTGCCGCTGTCGTGATGAGCGGGCTTGCTCTGCAAAGCTGGTTTGACCTGCGCAAGCAAAAGCGGCTGGTTGCCGAGCTTGAGGCACGTGCGACAAAGAGCCAGACATGAAGATCTCGACACTTCTTCCGGTTGCGGGGTTTTTCGGTCTTGCCGCGCTCTTTTTCTTTGCGATCTTTGGGGGAGACCCTTCAGAGGTCCCGTCAGCGCTGCTGGGAAAACCTGTTCCTGAATTCACCCTGCCGCCGGTGGCAGATACGGGTGTTCCAAGCTTCAGCACGGTGAACCTCAAACAAGGGGAGGTCACCGTCGTCAATGTCTGGGCCTCCTGGTGTGTGCCTTGTCGCAAAGAACACCCGCTGTTGGAAGCATTGGCGCAGGAAAGCGGCGCGCCGATTTTTGGGCTCAATTACAAAGATAGCGGGGACGCGGCCCAGCGGTTTCTCGCAACCCTCGGCAATCCGTTCACCCGGGTGGGAGCGGATCTGGATGGTCGGGTATCCATTGACTGGGGTGTGTATGGGGTGCCGGAGACTTTCGTGGTCGATGGAGAGGGCAAGATTGTCCTCAAACATGTCGGCGCCATCGACCCCAAAAGCCTTACAGAGAAAATCCTGCCTGCGATTGAACATGCACGGTCAGCTGATTTATCCACAGTTTCTCCCCTGATCGGAGCAGGCGCGCCTTAAGCGTTTATTAGCCCTAACGAGTTCATAATGGTGATTATCCCAGGGTTTGGGCCAGTTCGCGAATTTTCAGGGTTACTCTTTCGTAAATGAAACCAGTGGTCAGTGCAGCTCAGATAGCGGCTCAGGCGTATGCGCAAAAGACAGTTGCGCCTCGCGGCACAATACCGTCTGGATTCACCCTCGACCCAAAAGCCATTCCTGGTAAAGGCGTTCAGCCTGTCCGGCGGATTTCTGAAGACACAGAAGCCTTTAAGATTGAGATCAGTGCTGAAGCGTTGGATGCAGCGAGCCGAGATGGCGCGCGCCAGGCGTCTGTGGCCCCTGCTGCTCCTGCTCCGGCAGAGATGGTTGATGATGTGGCTGAAATCGCCTTCCAGCCGGTCGATAGCGTGTCGCTCAGCTCTGCAAGTTCTGGCCGCCGTGAAGCACCTTTCGCCCATGAGAAACTCGCGACTTCAAATGATGATGCGGTGCGCCTGCCAGGCTCTGTTCTCGATATCACGATTTAGCGTTTAGCGGCTTTTCTGCCACGCAAACAAAAACGCCGGTGAAAAGATCACCGGCGTCTTCATGTAGGGCTGTCGGTGCCTATTTCCGTGCGGCTGTCTTCTTCTTACGCGCGGGTGTCTTTTTCTTGGCAACCGTCTTGCGCCGGACAGGCTTTTTGGGCGCAACAGGTGCGGCCTCTTTTGCATCTGAGACGGCATCTGCCAGCAGCGTGAGGTTCTTTTTCAGGTCCTTCTGAACCGTCTTTGGAATGAGCGCCAGAAGGGCTGTCTCTGCTGCTTCTGCTCCGGGCTCTGCAGCTTTGAGTGCGCGACGGCCAGAAGCTGACAGGCGTACTGAATTTGCACGGGCATCTTCTTTGGTGCGCTTGCGCGTGAGAAGGCCGCGATCGATCATACGGGCGACCATGTCTGCAAGTGTTGAGCGGTCGATCCCGGTGCGGTTGACCAGATCAGTTTGCGTCAATCCTTCCGCGTCACCAACGGCGACCAGCACGACGAACTGACGAGGTGTGAGACCGCTATCGCTTACGGCTTGTGCGAATTGATCATAAGCAAACTGTTGGGTTCGACGAAGCAGGTGACTGAGGGACCCATCCAGGTCGAAGCCTTTAGACTTACGCGCTGCCATTGTTACTCCTTTGGGGGTTTGGAACTATATTCTGTTGCCGCAGTAAATCGCACATTTGGCGAAATGCGCCAAGCCTTGTCTTTCAGATGGGGACGGCGCCGGTCAATTTCTTGTGTTAAATTGATCAGAATTTTTGTGAGGGCGTCAAATTGTCGCCCCATTTTGATCGATCCGTAAGCGGATCAGGTGTGTTGAGGTGTTATGGGAAATGAAAATGATCACACAGGCAGTTCCAGGCCTCGTCTTCCAGCACCAGACGGCTTTAGCCACAGAGTTCCCGACGGGGATAATTTCTCCCGCGCTGTGTGCGACACCTGTGGCTTTATCAATTATGTAAACCCAAAGATCGTTGTCGGGTCTGTGGTCACCTATGGCGATGCGTTTTTGCTTTGCAGGCGTGCCATTCAACCCCGGCACGGGTTTTGGACATTGCCAGCTGGTTTCATGGAAGAGGGCGAGACGACAGAAGATGGTGCTCGGCGCGAAGCTTTTGAAGAAGCCAACGCTAAGATAGAGATCAAAGATCTGTTGGCGGTTTACAACATTCCTCGCATATCGCAGGTGCAACTTATGTATCGTGCCCATTTGCCCACGCGTGAGTTTTCGGCAGGCGAAGAAAGTCTAGAGGTTGGGCTTTTTACCTGGGATGAAATTCCCTGGGATGAGCTTGCCTTCCCTAGTGTGCATTGGGCGTTGACCCAATATCGCTCTGTGATCGGAAAAGAGACAATCGTTCCCTTCTCAAATCCTGACGGGGAGCTTGGCAATCAGATGCCTGGAGGCAAGCAAAGATGACCAGCGTTGATGAAGCGTGTTCTGCCTTCGAAACGCAGGTTGGACATTGTGAGGCGATGGGGTCTCCGTTCACTGCGCGTATTCTCAATGCGCTCATCGCCGACATTCGGATGAGTGGTCCGGTTGCCGACCTCATTGCGCCCTTTGAGACTGAGGCGATTGCGGCAGCGCTTGCGCTACGCGTTGCAGGTGCGTTTCACGGGCGGGCGCTTTTGGAGCCCACCAGTGCACTTGGAGGCATTTATCCAACCTGTGGCGGTGATGGTGCTGTTGGGATGAGCGGCGAGGATCTGCGTGAGCTTCTTGTGGCAGATCTTGTGGCCCACAGAGATCATTATGGTCGCTACCTGGAAAGCCCCCCGCAAACAAATGAGGTTGGCCGATCTGCCATCATGATTGGCGGGTACCTTCAGATTGCGGCAGAAACAAATTTGCCGCTTGATGTTCGCGAAATTGGATCCAGTGCCGGGCTCAATCTCTCATTTGATCAGTTCTCCTATCAGCTGGGAGATGTCCGTCTTGGCGGCCAAACTTCGCGGGTGCACCTGGCGCCAAAATGGCAGGGTGCCGCATTGGCGGCATCCGAATTGCCGGTCGTGCGATCACGGATGGCATGTGATATTGCGCCGCTGGACATCCGGTCTCCTGAAACCCGGCTGAGACTTCAATCCTATGTTTGGGCTGATCAGCTTGAGCGCATGGAGCGTCTGCAAGGCGCGCTTGATATTGCCGAGCAACAGAACGTACGTGTTGAAGAAGCAAGCGCGGATATATTTGTCGAGAGAGTCCTTCAGGCGCGCGACCCTGGCGCTGCGCTGGTCATTTCTCACACCGTGATGTGGCAATACATGCCACAAGAACTGCGCCGCCATATCCGCGATTTGATTACCTCAGCGGGGGACGTTGCTCAATCTGATGCGCCTCTGGCCTGGTTGCGCTTTGAGCCTCGCGATAAGATGGGCCCGCTTGTATTGCAACTCACTCTTTGGCCAGGCGGGGACACACGCGAGCTTGCAATCGCCGATCCCCACGGGCGTCAGGTCAAGTGGCATTGAGCGTTCAGGTTTTGGCCTGGGTCTGATCTTCTTCTGGTTTGACCAATTGATGGTCGGAGACGACCTTCACCTGGAACATGGCGAAGACGGCGGTGATCGGCATGAGGCCGAAGACTTTAAAGCTCACCCAGAAGTCGGTTGAGAAATTCCGCCAGACCACTTCATTCACAATTGCCAGGAAGACAAAAAAGAGACCCCAGCGAAGAGTGAGCTTGCGCCAGCCCATTTCATCCAGCGAAAAAGCGCTTTCGAAAAGGTACTTCATTGTCGGCTTGCCAAAGGCGAGACCACCTAGGAGGCCGGATGCGAAAAGCAGATTGGTAATGGTCGGCTTGATTTTGATGAACTGCTCATCCTGCAAATAGACGGTCAGCCCGCCAAACACCAATACAAAGCCACCCGTGATCAGCGGCATCATGGGGATTTTTTTGAACAGGATGTAGGTCGCGATCAGAGAAACCAAGATGGCAACCATGAAAGAGCCGGTTGCATAGAAAATGTTCTGTTCGGGTGGTGACCCGAAAAAGGCATCAGCCTTCGAGTTCATCAGAAAAAAGACAATGAGAGGGCCGAGCTCCAACCCCATGCGCAGCCATTGTCGGCTGGTCATGCCCTGAGCGTTGTCCTTTGCGGCGGCGTTATCTGTCTTTTCGGTGGTGTCGGTCATGTCACTCGCTTGTTGCTCTCGTCATTGGGGGAGCATGGTTGGTTTACGGCAAGACTTGACCCTTGGATCATCGGCAGTTGGATCATTGTCAGTTGGATCAGGCACCTGTGAGCGCCTTGGCAAAAGCCTCCGCTGAAAAGTCTTGTAGATCATCAATTCCTTCACCCACACCGATCATGTGGACGGGCAAGCCGAACTTCCGCGCGATGGCGACAAGAATGCCACCCCGCGCTGTGCCGTCGAGCTTTGTCATCACGAGGCCGGTGACGCCTGCCATTTTCGTGAAGACCTCTACCTGATTGAGGGCATTTTGGCCTGTGGTTGCGTCAAGCACGAGAAGTGTTGCATGGGGGGCCGTCTCGTCCAGCTTGCGGATTACGCGGATGACTTTCTCGAGCTCGGCCATAAGATCCGTCTTGTTTTGCAGACGTCCAGCCGTATCAATCATCAGAAGGTCGGTGCCTTCATTCGTTGCACGTTCCACTGCTTCGAATGCGAGGCCTGCCGCATCGCCGCCGACTTTGGTTTTGATAACCGGTGCACCCACACGCTCGCCCCAAACAGAGAGCTGTTCAATCGCGGCGGCGCGGAAGGTGTCCCCTGCTGCCAGCATGACTGACTTGCCTTCTGCTTTTGCTTTGGACGCGATCTTGCCGATGGTGGTGGTTTTACCGGCACCGTTCACGCCCACCACAAGCGTGATGAAGGGTTTTTTTGCCGCATCGATACGGAAGGGGTATTCGACTGGAGTGAGAACCCGTGCAACTTCGCTCGCCAAAATGTTGCGTACTTCTTCCGGGGATACTTCTTTGTCGTACCGGTCTTTGGCGACGGCTTCGGTGATTTCTACAGAGACGTCGAGGCCGAGGTCTGAAGTGACAAGCAGGTCTTCCAGATCCTGAAGGGTTTCGCTGTCCAGTTTGCTTTTGGTGAAGATGCCGGTAACGCCATCGGACATAGCGCGGGTCGAGCGGGTGAGGCCCTCTTTCATGCGCTTGAAGAGAGACTTCTTTTCTGGCGTGTCTGTGCTTTGGTCGTCGGTCTCGCTCATGGCAGCGCCTCGTCGGTCACGCATTGGCCGATCAGAAAGTTGTTCTCGGTACCGGTAACCCGCGCGCGGATTGTCTCGCCAGCGCGCGCTGGTGTGTTGAGTGTCAGCTCAGCGAACTGCTCTGTGCGGCCCCGGGTTTCCGTTTCCATCAAAACGGTTTCGGTCTTCCCGATGCGGCTCTGAAGAAATGATGCGGTTCTTCGGGTGCCGGCATCGCGTAGTTGCTTTGCACGGCCCTTAATCAGAGTTCCCTCTACCTGGGGCATGCGCGCGGCGGGCGTGCCTGGGCGCGCTGAATAGGGAAAGACATGGAGCCAGGTGAGGGCGCATTCCTCCACAAGCCGCAGCGAGTTTTCAAACATCTCGTCGGTCTCGGTTGGAAAGCCCGCAATAATGTCAGCGCCAAAGACCATTTCAGGCCGTAAGCGCTTTGCTTCGTTGCAGAACGCAATAGCGTCTTCTCGCGCGTGGCGACGTTTCATGCGCTTGAGCACCATATTGTCACCGGCCTGAAGAGACAGGTGGAGGTGAGGCATGAGCCGTTCTTCTTCCGCGATCAGGCGCATGAGTTCCGGGTCGGCTTCAATGCTATCAATCGAGGACAGGCGCAGGCGCTTTAGATCGGGCACCAGCTTTAGGATGCGGGCGCAGAGATTGCCCAGTGATGGATTGCCTGGCAGATCGGAACCGTAGGAGGTGATGTCAACACCCGTCACCACGACTTCGCTATAGCCGTTTTCCACAAGGGTACGAACCTGGGTGACAATTTCACCAGCGGGCACGGAGCGTGAATTACCGCGCCCATAAGGAATGATGCAAAAGGTGCAGCGATGATCGCAGCCGTTTTGAACCTGCACGAAAGCACGCGCACGGCCTTCAAAACCTTCGACGAGATGTCCTGCGGTTTCCTTCACTGACATGATGTCGTTGACGCGGATGCGTTCGGTGCCGATGCCTTCAACGGCCAGGCGGGCAAAGGCGGAGGCCTCTGTCTTTTCTTCATTGCCGATCACCAGGTCGACTTCGTCCATCTTGGCAAACTGCGCAGGATCAATTTGTGCGGCACAGCCGGTGACGATGATGCGCGCGCTCGCGTTGTCACGACGAGCCTTGCGAATGGCCTGGCGTGCCTGGCGCACAGCTTCGTTGGTGACGGCGCAGGTGTTGAAAATGATCGCATTGTCGAGGCCTGCTTTGCTGGCATGGGCCTTCATCACTTCTGACTCGTAGCTGTTCAGCCGACAACCGAAGGTGACGACATCAACTTCAGCAGGGCTCGCGTCTTTTTTCGGTGCGCTTGACATCACGCGGCCTCAAAGAAGCGGGCATCAAGCTCGCCGTCATAGTCAAAGGTCGCCGGACCTGTCATCAGCACGTGGTCATCGCCTTCACGCCACTCAAGATGCAAGTCGCCACCAGGAAGGCTCACGATGCTCGTGCGATCGGTCAGGCGCTTGCGCGCACCGGCGACGGCAGCGGCGCAGGCCGCTGTGCCACATGCCTTGGTGAGGCCGACACCGCGTTCCCAGACTTTCAGCTCCATGTGCCCACGGTCTGTCACGTGCGCGAGCGAGATGTTGGCACGCTCAGGAAACATCGGGTGGTTTTCCAAGAGCGGTCCAACCTGTGTCAGGTCGACCTTATTCACATCATCGACAAAGAAGATCGCATGGGGGTTGCCCATGTTGACCACGGCGGGTGTGTGGAGGATCGGATCGTCGATTGGGCCGATCTGCAGTTCGATGCCTCTAGTATCGCGAATTTCTTCGGACAAGGGGATCTGCTGCCACTCAAGCTTCGGCGCACCCATGTCGACAGTGATGTCGCCGGTCTCAGGCCGCCAGCCTTTGGTGATGGCGCCGATGGTCTCAACGGTGACTTCTGCCTTGCCGGTTTCATCCAGCATTAGTGAGGCAATGCAGCGTGCCGCGTTGCCGCAGGCTTCCACTTCATCACCGTCGGCATTGCGGATGCCCATGAAACAGTCGCCGCCCGCGCGGGGGCGTTCGATCAGAATGAACTGGTCGCAGCCAATGCCGGTTTCCCGGTCCGCAATAGCGCGCACCACTGCATCGGAAAACGCATTTTCGAGCGTGGGGGCACACGCGCGCACGTCCACCACGACAAAATCATTGCCGAGGCCGTTCATTTTTCGGAATGGTATGGCGCCTAAATCACTCATAATGAGCGTTATATGGCCTTTTTGACCGCCGATTGCCAGTTTTTCGCGACCAAGGCCTAATGACGCTTAGCAGGAGAGGATGCTCACATTGGAGAGCTTGTTGCCATTGGCCAAAAAGGCCGCTGATCTGTTGAAATCCCGAGGTGAGATGATTGCTATTGGGGAAAGCTCCGTTGGGGGGCTGGTTTCAGCGTCTCTTATTGCGCAGGCAGGTGCGTCGGCCTTCTTTCTGGGCTCAACGGTCATTTATACCCGCGAAGCAGGCCGCGTTTTGAGGGATCGCTCAACGTTGAAGCTGGAAGGACTTGAGCCGTTGACGCCAGAATTTGCCGGGGCTATGGCCGATGGGTTCCGCGAACAGATGGGCGCGACCTGGGCGACAAGCGAAATGGGGGCGGCGGGGCCCGCAGGCTCACCTTATGGGCCAAAGCCAGGCACTGCCGTCGTGGCGGTTTCGGGCCCAGTGTCCAAAGCCCGCCTCGTTGAAACCGGGTCCGCCGACCGGATAGAGAATATGCGGCTCTTTGGGAAAGCCCAGTTGGAGCTGCTTTTGGAGTGTCTAAGCGAGGCCTAAGTCTCCGGGAGCTGTTTCTAGGTCAGGATGTCGAGGGTTTCGCCGGCCAATCTGTCGACGGTTTCAATCACCTTCGCGTTGGCGCTGTAATTGGTTTCAGCCTGGCTCGCTTGCACAACGGCTTTGACAATACCGTCGCCGGACGCAGGTGCGGCGGCGCTGGTGTTTGTGACTTGCTCGACGGCATTTGAACCCGCTTTTGCTATCTGGGTCGCAGCCTGATCGAAGCTTTGAAGGGCCGCTTGGGCCCCTTGTAGGGAAGTACCGAGGGGGTCAATCATTTGGGTAAGTTAGGGCTACCCCATTAACACCTCGTTAGGAAACGGGGTTAACGGGGTAGACTTTGCGGAAACTACAATTGCAAGTCGAGATCGCAGCCATCTCTCGCCGCCTGTTGTTGGATATGGCGCATAAACTCGAACTTTCTATCTCGTGCTTTGCCGATTTCCTCCAGCTGCCTCATTAGATGCACAAGACCGTTTTTTTGTCGTTGGAGACGAGTTTCTAGAGATCTCGCCGTGCTATTTGTCCCCGCATC
>JAJFGY010000018.1 GCA_021775935.1 Alphaproteobacteria bacterium | reverse complement strand
GTTCCGGTCGAGCCGAAAATCATCTCGGTCGATGCGTGGTCGCCCCACGTGCAGGTCGCCGAACGCTATCGGGATGGGCGTGTGTTCCTGGCGGGCGACGCCGCGCATCGCTTCCCGCCCACCGGCGGACTTGGACTTAATACTGGCATTGGGGACGCACAAAACATCGCGTGGAAAATCGCAGCTGTAGAAAATGGGTGGGCTGATCCACGACTGTTAGATACTTACGAAGAAGAACGTCGCCCCGTCGCACAGACTAACAGTGAACAGAGCCTTGAGAATTCTGCAAAGCTGTTCGAACTATTCGCAGCACTTTATGGACCCGATCCTGAACAAACGCGGCGTCACTTCGATGCGATCAGCAAGGACCCAGCGAGCAACTCAAATCTTGCCGCTGCAATTGAAGTCCAACGCCCCCATTTTGACAGTCTCAACCTGCAACTCGGATACCGCTATATCTCAGATGCTGTGCTAGACCCTACGCCGATTGATCAAGACGCGCCCCTCGACATTAGCCGCTATGTACCCTCAACCCAGCCCGGTGCGGTGCTTCCTCATCAATGGGTGACATGCCGGGGCGAGGTGGTTTCTATCCTGTCCCTTCTCCCCATGGACCGCTTTGTTTTGCTGACCGGGCCAGACGGTGGCGCCTGGGCGGAGACGCTTCGTGCACTTGACTTGCCGGTTGCTCTCATTGTTGACGGGCTCAACTTTGAATCAGATCGCGCCTGGACAGCCAATACTGGCTTGCCCGATCAAGGGGCGCTGCTCATTCGTCCAGATCGACATATCGCTCAGAGGTACAACTCCGCTTGTTCCGCACAACAATTGCGGGACGACCTGGCTTCCCTTCTTTCTCAAACAACTATGGAGGTCCCTCATGGAGCTCGGGCTTAAAGGCAAGACAGCCATCATTTGTGCGTCGTCACGTGGTCTTGGCAAAGCATGCGCCCTCTCCCTGGCGCGGGAAGGCGCAAACGTTGTCATCAATGGCCGCGCGGAACACACGCTGAGCGAAACGAAAGCTCAGATCGAAGCTCTTGGCGCGGGCAGCGTCACGGCTATCGTTGGCGATCTGAACACGGCTGAGGGACGCGCCAAACTGGTTGCGGCTGCACCCAATGCAGACATCCTGGTCAATAATAATGAGGGCCCGCCCCCTGGTGCATTTGAGCAGTGGGAACTGGAGGACTGGCAGGCAGCGCTTGATGCAAACTTGCTGGCACCTGTTTTCATGATCAAGGCGCTGATCGGTGGCATGAAAGAACGGCGTTTTGGCCGGATCGTCAACATCACGTCTGCCATGGTTAAGTCGCCCCACAGTGCGATGGGGCTTTCTACCGCGGCACGCTCTGGACTTACTGCGCTCTCAAAAGGTCTGTCCAAAGACGTCGCGCAGTTCAACGTCACCCTCAACAACATGTTGCCCGAGCGGTTTGATACCGATCGACAAGAGCAGATGGCACAACTTGCCATGCAGTTCAAAGGCATTACTCGTGACGAGGCGCGTGCAGAAATGGCCGAAACCATTGCTGCAAAACGCCTTGGCGACCCTGCCGAATTTGGCGATGCGTGTGCCTTCCTTTGCAGTGCCCAGGCCGGTTTCATTTCCGGACAAAACCTTCAACTCGACGGCGGTTCCTACGCCGGACTTATTTAGAGGACCCTCACCATGGATCCAGTTTTTGTAGCGCGCCTTATTTTTTCTGTGATCGCCATTGCGATCAGCGTTGGCCCTATGGTCGCCGATTTCAACAAAACCCATGCGACCAATCCACTATGGACGCCGCATGCGCGATTCCACGTGGTTTGGCAGGTGCTCACCCAGACGGGTGTGTCGGTTGTAAGCCTCGTCCTCCTCTGGATGCCTTCACCTGACCAAATGACGCATATCTGGATTGCGGCCTGTCTCAACTATGTCTGGCTTGCAAGCTTCTATACAACGCTTGCCTCTATGCGGCTCTTTGAGGGATCCTTGAAGGATGTGAACGGGATCAAACCCTGGCGCTGGAATATTTTTGGGAAAGTCTATCTGGTCGACACCAATCTTGGCGGCGGTACGATGCTGCTGGTGATCAACAGCGTGGGCGTTTATCTGCTGCTTTCCTAAGATCAGCTAGAACACATAAGGATTTCTTTCCATGCGACCATTCTGTGCACGCACTTTTTTGGTTTTTTCAGCACTGCTCTTGAGCATAAATGCCTTGCGCGCGTCACAAGACCTAGTGTTGCCCAATAGCGTTGAGATTGCAGCCCACAGCGAGGCCCTAACGTTTGCGAGAGCGAACGTGAATGGGACGCCGCAGCTAATCGCTGTGACATCATACAAAGACGCTTTCGTCTTCGGATCGGTTCTGGCGGGTGTGCCGGACGATCCCATTACTGCTTTTCGGGAATTGGGATTTGAAGGACTCGACGCATCTATCGCTGACGCAGATTCTCAGATCCAAATTGACATCCGCGATCTCCTGATTCCAGTCGCACTCGGTCCAGAACACATCGCCGCGGGTACGAATTTTCCGGAACATGCAGAAGAAGCGACTGTGGAGGACGGTCCCTTCCTGTTTACAAAGGCGGTCCAGCCCACCAAGAGTGGCTTCCTGGAATATTCAGACGCCTGGCTCTTTGATTACGAAGTAGAGCTCTGTTTCGTTGGCTTTGAGGCGATTGATTTGGCAAGCCCGCCGGAGCATGTCGGCCTTTTCCTCTGCAATGATTTCACAGATCGCGCAGCACTGATGCGCAATCTCGATCCCTTCGATGTCGCCTCTGGTAAAGGCTTTACGACAGGCAAAAGCGCGCCGGGTTTCATGCCGATTGGTGACCTGTTTGTCATTCCGCGGGACCGCAAAAGCTTTGTGCCTGACATTGAACTCACACTCTACGTTAACAATGTGGAGCGCCAACGTGCCTTTCAGAAACAGGCGATCTGGGACTTTGACGAATTGCTCGTTCAGATTGACCAACGGCGCGATGTTGTTTGGGACTATCGCGGCACGCCAGTCATGCTGCCGCTTGAAGGTCGCACCATTCCCCTTCGCACGGCCATTCTGGGTGGTACGCCAAGCGGCACCATTTTTCAGGGCGAAATAGGCTTCGCTGTCTATGTCCGCGCTGCCTTCAGTTGGCTCTTTGGGGGATGGGACCGCTCCATTGTTCAGTGGGTAGTGGAAACCGTGATCGAAGACTCAAAGGCGAGCGGAACGTTTCTCAAACCAGGTGACACGGTGGTCCTTCACGCTGACAAACTGGGTCGGACCATTACGCCGATCATTGAAGCTGGAGAACTAGCTGGCGGACAGTGAGGCTTCTGTTTGCAGAATGCGGCGGTGCCACAGATAAAGCACTGGCATGCCGATAAGCTCGGCCGCCAGTGAGCCCACAATGTCTGGACCGAATATCACGTCCGGGTTGGACGAGATCAGCCGCATCACTCCGCCGATAAAGATCAATGAAAATATCAACTTGAGAGCGCCAGCCAAGCGGACCGGGTCCCATGCGCCAAGCCATAGCGTCAGACCAGCCCCTAACCACAGCCCGCCTAGAAATCGGATGTGGCTGTCTTGAACTGCAAATGCGTGTGGATCTGTGATCGCGAGAAAGTCAGTCGGTCCCTGCCATCCCAACGTCACCAATCCCCCAAGGCCAATGTTGAGACCCGTCATCACGATGAAGGTTCCGGCGAGGAAGAGGGTTCCGCGAAAGATTGTTGATGAAGAGGGGCGCATGGCGGTTTTCCTTGGAATTTATTTATAACGTGTGATATTTAATTACTTCCGATCCCTTTTCAAGGACCATTGATGCGCGAGACGAAACCCAGAGGGCGCCCGCCCCGCAGCCTGTCCGATAGGGAGGAAGAAAAAGCACGGATTGCTGCCGTCGCCGGTCATCTCTTCCAAGGGGAGGGCGTGTCAGCGATTTCCATGCGGCGCCTCGCAAAGGAAGCGGGGCTAACGCCAAAAACGCTCTACGCCTATTTTGCTGACAAGCGGGCAATTCTTCAGCAGATTTGGAGTGGATTTTTTGTTGAGCTTTTCGATGAGATCGACGCGATTGCACAATCCGACCGCTCGCCTACCACACGTCTTAGATCCGCCTGTCTCTGCTATCTCACTTATTGGGTGAGCCAGCCTGATCGCTATCGCATGGTCTTCATGTCAGATGGCGTTTCACAATCTGATGTGAGCGTGTTCATGGAGGCGAGCCCTATACTTGCTCGCTATGCTGTCTTTGGAGACTTGCTGGCGGCCGCCTCTGAGGCAGCCCCGTCTGAGGCGAGGCCACTCCGGCTCAACGCTCTTATCTGTGCGTTGAACGGCATTGCACATAACAGTGTGACGATCAGCGATTATGACTGGGGGGCACCCGACGCGCTTCTGGATGTTTTTCTGCCTGCGCTTATCCCAGCTTAGCCTGTCTGCAGCCGGGCAGTGATTCGTAGCAATGCCTTGATGCGCTCATTTTCAGGGAGATCAATCGCCTGACCAATGCGCAAGAGAAGGTCAGCTTCCAGATCGTGAAGTTCACCGTCCGCCAGAGCGATTTCCCATAGATAGGTCATGATCTGGCCGCGCTCTTCCAGATCAAAATTCTCTTTGATGGTTTTCGTGAAGATCCAGTTCGCATAAGCCTCTTCGTGGCGGTCTTCGGCTACTGAGAGCAGTTCTTCGACCTGTCCAGGCTCCAGTTTGAAGCGGGTGTGGATAATCTCAACAATGTGTTTGCGCTCAGCCTCATCAAAATCAGTGTCGAGGCGGGCAAGCTCCACCATCAGGGTCGCAGCAGCTATGATGGTCCGGTCAAATTCCTGATGCTCCGCACGCTCCTGCTTTCTGGCACCAATTGCCTTCAGTGCGCGTTCTCTAAATCCCTTGAGCATGTTCGTTCCCCTCACCCGTGCGGCTGCTGACAGCCTTTGTCCTGATTGTTCACACATGTCGTGGGAAACGCAATTGCGAATGGTGGGTTTGCCCATCTCTGTCGCCTCTTGCTGGTGGGCTCAGTAGCTGTCATCCTCTCGCCATTCGAACCGCCGCGACAATTTTGGGGACGCGGCCAGCTTGGGGGAGCTGATGGTTAAGGCTTTCGAGGAATTCATTTTCCGATTTCGATTGGTGCTCTTGATCGCTATGGCGATCTTTACTGTGATCGCGGGATATTTCGCGACCGGACTTAAACTGGAAGCAGGCTTTCTGAAGCAGGTTCCGGTCGAACATCCCTATCTGCAGACCTATTTCGAATATCAACGCGAAATGCCAGGTGCCAATCTCGTTCTTGTTGCCCTTCAAGCCAAAGAAGGAACCATCTGGAACAAGGAAATTCTAAAGCGCCTGCACACCATCACCGAGGAAATTTCCTATCTGCCAGGTGTTGATCGTTCCAGGCTCTATTCGCTTTGGTATCCCACAACCCGGGCTCTTTCGATAGATGAAGAAGGCTTCCAGATGGAAGACCTGATCCCGGGAACGGTTACGCCAGACACGATGACCCAGGAAGACATTGACGGCATCCGGGCCCGTACGATCGCGGGCGACTGGATCGGCGCCATTGTCTCGGAGGATGAGACAGCGGTTCTTGTGGCATTTGAGATCAAGGCGCCGGGGGGAGCATCGGGTGACATTGAAAGCGCGCAGTCCACTGCGCTGGATGTCGCAAGCCTCCTTGAGTCCAAAATCCGGGCCCCGTTCAGCGATGATGTGAGCGACGTCGCCATCATCGGCTTCCCCAAATTTATCGGCGACATTGCAGAAGGCGCCGTCATTGCAACAAGCTTTTTTCTGCTTGCCTTTGTCCTCACCGGCCTTGCGGTCTTCGCTTACGTTCGGTCGTTTACTCTGACCGCCCTCGCAATTGGCAGTTCGCTCGTCTCTGTTGTCTGGCAGTTGGGTGTTTTGAACCTGATCGGCATGGGGCTCGACCCACTTGCCATCCTGGTGCCATTCCTTGTTTATGCGATTGGTGTCAGCCATGGCATGCAGCAGGTAAATCTGATTGCTACACAGATTGCCAAAGGCTCTGATGGCCTTGACGCTGCACGGCAAACCTTTCGGCGGCTTCTGGTGCCGGGCTCTATGGCACTCATCACCGACCTTGTCGGGTTCATCACACTCTACCTCATTCCTGTTGGCGTTGTGCGTGACATTGCAATCATCGCGACCATTGGGGTGGCGCTGAAGATTATCTCCAACCTCATCATGTTGCCCCTGCTTGCCTCCTACATTAGGCGCGATGAAAAACAGGTCAGGCTCTTTATCAAGGCCCGCGTCTTTCGCGAACGGGTAATGACCTGGATCGCGGGCGTTGCAAAGCCAGGGCCTGCGCCTCTCATCGCTAGTGGACTTGTCGTTTTGCTCGTCGCCTCGGCAGTCGGTGCTCAGTTCCGACATGTGGGGGATCTGACACCGGCGGCATCGGAACTGCGACCGGGATCGAAATATAATCAGGACACTGCCTTCATCACGCAGAACTTTGATGTGGGAACAGATGTGTTGGTTTTGGTTCTGGAGACGCCCCCGGACGCCTGCATTAATCCTACCTATATGAACTATCTGGACCGGATGACATGGGATCTGGCGACCATCAAGGGTGTGGTGAAGGTCGACTCGCTTGCCTCAACCGCCCGCATCGCGTCTTCCATCGCCGCTCTGGGCAACCTCAAGTGGCGAAACCTGCCGCCCACCGAACAACAACTCATTTCTGCGACGGCGCAGGTTGATCCAGCCCTTGGGCTTCTGAACGACACGTGTACAATTCTGCCGCTCTTCATTTACACGACAGACCACAAAGCGACGACCATCAATCATGTGATTGCCGAAATTGGCGCCTACTCTGAGGAACACCCGCTCGACGGCACAAAAGCGCGCATCGGGCTTGGTGGTGTCAGCGTGGTTGCTGCGACCAATCAGGTCGTCGAAGCATCGGAAGCACCGCTGCTTATCTATGTCTTTTTGACCATCATCGTTCTTGTGCTTCTGGCCTATGTCGATTGGCGTGCGATTATTTGCTGCTGTGTACCGCTCTTGCTCGCAACGTCTCTTGGGTATGTCTTCATGGTTGTTTTCGAGATCGGCCTCAAAGTGACGACCCTGCCCGTGCTGGTTCTTGCCACTGGCATTGGTGTTGACTACGCATTCTATCTCTATAGCCAAATCCGCATTTTCCAACGGGAAGGGTTTGCGATCGCAGATGCCTATCACGGAGCGCTTTTAAGCACGGGCATGGCGGTTGTCTACGCCTCTCTCATGCTGGCCGGTGGTGTCGCAACCTGGGTCTTCTCGCCGCTGCAATTCCAGGCAGATATGGGCGCACTTCTGGCGTTCATGTTCATCGCCAACATGGTCTGCGCCATTGTGGGGCTGCCCGCACTGGCTGCGGTTCTGGAACGGATTGCCCCGCCGAAATATCTGAAGGCTGCCTGAGCCTTCCCTTCCTCCGGCATCGAAACCTGCTAGGGTAAGCGTATCAAATTTCTCGGGGGGAGAAACATGGCAGAAGCCACCGTTCAAGGCCGTCTTCATGCAGGGCGGCATTATGCACTTGCGATATTGGTTGTGGTCTACACGGTCAATTTTGTTGATCGACAAATTCTGTCAATCCTCATCGAACCCATCAAGCTTGAGCTAGGCCTGAATGACACCCAGATGGGATTGCTCTCGGGGTTGGCTTTCGCGCTCTTCTACGCAACTCTTGGCATTCCCATCGCACGCTATGCTGATAGCAACAATCGGCGCAATCTGATCTCGGTGGCCGTGGGTATCTGGAGTGCGATGACTGCTCTGTCGGGTTTGGCCCTCAACTTCTGGCATCTGCTCATTGCGCGCATCGGCGTAGGTATCGGCGAGGCTGGGTGTAGCCCTCCGGCGCATTCCATGATTTCCGATTTTTATCCGGCGGAACAACGCGCCACGGCCCTGGGCATCTACTCGCTCGGCATTCCCATTGGATTGATGATCGGTTTGTTCGTCGGTGGCTGGGTCAATGAGCTCTATGGCTGGCGCATGGCTTTTTTCGTTGTTGGTATACCCGGTATAGTTCTAGCCCTTCTGGTCCGCTTTACGATTCACGAACCCGAGCGTGGGATGGCGGAAGGCCGTGTTGCGTCTGACAATCAACCTACCATTCGCGAAACGCTCACCTTTCTCTGGAAAAAGCCATCTTTCCGGCATTTGGCCTTTGCTGCAGCGCTCACAGCCTTCGTCGGGTATGGCGTTGTGACATGGGTTCCGGCCTTTTTGATCCGATCTTATGGATTGGGAACGGGTGAGATTGGCACTGTATGGGGCCTTATTCTGGGTATCCCCGGGGGTATCGGGATTGCTCTTGGCGGCTATCTGGCAGACAAGTTTGGCGCTAAAGATACGCGCTGGTATCTCTGGACAACGGCAGTGGCGCTTGTCGTCTCCGTGCCGTTCAGCATGTATGCCTACATGGCCGAAACCGCGACCATCGCATTCGCGGCGCTGATCATCCCCATCCTCCTTGGTAACTTTTATCAAGCCACTACGTTCAGTCAGACCCAAGGTCTTGTAGAACTGAAAATGCGCGCGGTCGCGTCGGGCATCTTATTGTTTATCATCAACCTGATTGGCCTTGGTCTTGGGCCAACGCTCATTGGTGTGGTAGCCGACTTGCTGCAACCGACATATGGTGAAGAAGCGTTGCGCTATAGCCTTGTTATCTTCACCGCCATCAATATCTGGGCGGCGTATCACTATTACGTCGCGGGCAAGCACCTGAAGAAAGACCTGGTCTTGAGCGGGAGCTAAGGTGCTTCGGATTACCGCCGGAATGTTGAGCGTGCGATTGAAACACTCAGCATGATGGTGGGGATGAGCCCCAATGCCACAATGAGAAGGGCGGAGGTTGAGGCCTCCGCCAATCTCTCATCTGAAGCCAGACGGTACGTCCGTGTCGCCAGCGTCTCAAAGTTAAACGGGCGCAGCAGAAGTGTGGCAGGCAGTTCTTTCATCACATCAATGAAGACGAGAAGAAAGCCTGCCAAAAGGGGCCCGCGTAGCAGCGGCAGATGAACGGCGCGGAGAACGCGACCGGGGCCCGCGCCCAACATACGGGCCGCATCATCCAGAGTGCCGTGAATTTTTTCCAGGCCGGCTTGCGTGCTGTTGAACGCCGCCGTCAAGAACCTTGCAACATAGGCAAAGAGAAGTCCCGCGACTGTACCGGTAAGCAGCAGTTTCGGTTCCATCCCCAACGCATCGCGCATGAAAATCGCGATCCTAGTATCGAGCGCGCCTGCAATGGCCAAAATCCCCACGGCGATCATGGCGCCGGGCAAGGCATAGCCGAGCGTTGCCAATTGAACGAGCAGACGGTTCGCATGGGCACTATCGCGCCGTTCTGCATAGGCCAGAAAAAGCGCAATTCCTGTGGCAACCAGGGCCGCCCCTGCCGCAACACTTAGAGAGTTGGCCGCAAAGGAAATGAACCGTGTGCCCAGAAGCGGGTCGCCAACCATAAGCGCATAGCGGACGAGAACAATTGCCGGAATGATAAAACCAAATGTCACCGGCAGCGCACAAGCCAGGATGGCACCAACGCTCTTGAGCGGTGGCAATGTGATCCGCGACGCTGCAACGTCGCGTCCCAACGGGTTTGCCACGGTGCCCTGGCGGTTTAACCGTTCCAAGAACACTAAGGCACCCGCAAACAAAAACAGCACCGCGGCGATCTGGGCAGCCGCGACAGGCTCGCCCATGCCTAACCAGGTGCGGAAGATGCCGGCAGTCAAAGTGGAGACGCCGAAATAGTCGGCAACGCCATAGTCAGCGATGGTTTCCATCAGAGCCAACGCAACGCCGCCTGCAATGGCCGGTCTCGCACAGGGCAATGCAACCCGCAAAAAGGCTTGCGCGGGAGAGACGCCCAAAACCCTGGTCGCCTCCACCAGCGCTACTGACTGCCGCTGAAAGGAAGTGCGGGTGAGAAGGTAAACATAAGGGTAGAGCACGAGGCTCAACATGAGCGATGCGCCCCAGACTGAGCGAATGGGGGGAAAGACATAGTCCCCCGCCTGCCAGCCGGTGAGGTCCCGCAGCAACGTCTGCACAGGTCCCGCAAATTCCAGCAGGTCCGTGTAAACATAGGCGATGATGTAGCCAGGCATGGCCAATGGCAGGACCAGCGCCCAGCTCAAGATACGTTGTCCCGGGAAATCAAATGAGACAATCAACCATGCGCTGCCCACGCCCAAGAGAATTGTCATCACGCCCACCAGCGCCATCAGCAAAAGCGTGTTGCCCACATACCCGGGAAGTACAGTCGCACCGAGATGTGCCCAGGCATCGCCACTTGCCTGTGTCAGGCTCCAGAGCACGGCCAAAATGGGTGCGGCGACAATGAGAGCAAGCAAAGCTGTCGCCAGAGACCAGCCAATGCCTGCGACATCCCGGGCGGGCTTTCCTTGCGGCAATACGCGGCTGGTGTGATCTTTTTGGGTGACTGACATTCTACACTTGATACAAATAGCGCTCGCTGGCGCAAAGTAATTTTGCGCCTCAATTGCAATTCTAGCCATAAACAGCGGCAAATAGCTTCCATGCCTTTGGATTTCGACACAATCGCTCACGCCTATGGCCATGAAAAGGTGCTCTGCGACATCACCTTGTCAGCCCGAGATGGCGAAATCCTCTGTCTTTTGGGAGCATCAGGCAGCGGAAAGACGACCCTCCTCCGGCTGGCTGCCGGGCTTGAGCTGCTCCAGGCAGGGTCCATCACCCTCAACGGAACAGTGCTTTCCAAACCGGGGCGGGATGTTCGGGCAGAAGACCGGAAGATCGGCATGGTCTTCCAGGATCATGCACTCTTTCCCCATCTGACGATTGCCGAGAATGTCGCCTTTGGCCTGCCCCGGAACGCTCCAGATCGCGATGACGCCGTCGCGCGCACCCTGGCCGATGTCGGTCTGGACGGGCTTGGACCTCGCTTTCCCCACACTCTGTCTGGCGGTCAACAGCAGCGCGTCGCGCTGGCGAGAGCTCTTGCTCCTGCGCCATCCGTCATTCTTCTCGACGAGCCGTTCGCAAGCATTGACGTTACACGGCGACGGCAATTGCGCGAGCACGCGCGCCTCGCCCTCAAACAATCAGGTGCCATCACGATCATGGTGACCCATGATCCGGAAGAAGCGCTCGATATGGCTGACCGCATAGCGGTTATGGATGAGGGCCGTATCCTGCAATGCGACAGGCCTATTGAGCTTTATGGCGCGCCGACCACCGCACTGGTCGCGAGCCTATTTGGCGATGCGCAAACCTTTCGGGCACAGGTCAGCGGCGGGATCGCCAGGTTTGACTATGGCACCTGCCCGGCAACAGAAATCGCAGACGGCAGCGTGGTTGATCTGGTTGTCCGACCGCGCAGCGTGGCGCTGACGCCCTCGTCGTCGCAGACCTCCAAACTGCAGGTTCTGGATACGCGCTTTCGTGGAAGCCATTGGCTCGTTCTTGTCGGAACACAGGACCCGGCAATGCCCCCTCTGCGGGTTCATATGGCAGATGCAGCTTCTTTGAAGGTGGGCACCTTGATCGACCCCACATTCGACCCTGCAGGCGTCTTTATATTTCCCGCGGCGAACTGACCCAGAATCGGCAATATCGCTTGTTTCCGCTCGGCGGCCCCCCTACATTCCATCTTAGTTTGATAGTCATTCTTAAGAAGGTCTCATTGTGTCCAAAACCCTCGGCAAATCCCTCATCCCTATTATCGGTGTGTTTTTGGTCATTTTTGCCGTGTCTGGTGGACGGGCGGCCGAAGAGCTGAACATTTATTCTGCGAGGCATTACGACACCGACCTAGCGCTCTATGAGCGTTTCACGGAAGAAACCGGCATTAAGCTCAACCTGATTGAAGGGAAAAGCGAAGAACTGCTGGCGCGGCTCACCCAGGAGGGCGAATTCAGTCCCGGGGATGTTCTGCTGACGGTGGATGCCGGGCGCTTATGGCGTGCGGAACAGGCCGGGCTTTTTGCGCCTGTCACTTCTCCTGTCATCACTGACCGTATCCCGGCCCATCTGCGTCATCCGGACGGCCTGTGGTTTGGCATTTCCAAGCGGGCAAGGGTTTTCATCTACAATAAGGAAGCAGGTGTTCCTTCCGGCATCACCACCTATTCTGATCTCGCTGACCCGTCCTTGCGAGGGCAGGTTTGCGTGCGATCCTCCAGCAATATTTACAACATCTCCTTGCTGGCCTCGATTGTTGCGCATGACGGTGCCGAAGCAGCTGAAGCGTGGACGCAAGGTGTGGTTGCGAACTTCGCCCGAGACCCGCAGGGCAATGACACGGCTCAGATCCGCGCGGTAGCGGCAGGGGAATGCAGGGTCGGGATCGCCAACACCTATTATATCGCGCGCCTCATGCGGTCTGAAGCGGAGGCTGACCGGGCCGTTGCGGAGAAAATCGGCGTCATCTTTCCTGAACAAGACCAACGCGGCACCCACGTCAATGTGTCTGGTGCTGGCCTGCTTGCCCACGCTCCCAACAAAGAGAACGCATTGCGATTCTTGGAATTCCTGACCAGTGAGTGGGCGCAACGCCTGCTTGCCGACGGCAATAATGAGTACCCCGCTGTCGCCTCCGTCAATTCTGTTGGGCCCGTCTCGACATTGGGCACTTTCAAGGAAGACGAGATCAACGCTTCTGCCCTTGGGGAAAATCAGTCACTGGCGATCCGGATTTATGATCGAGCGGGCTGGCGCTAAACGTACGAGTTTCTCTCAAAGCAGCCCGTTTCTGCTACAAAGGCCCAAAGTATTGGGATTTGAGAATGGGTAATGAGTGAATTTCCAAAATGGGTGACCGCGGTCCCGCCACGTCCGGATCTGAACACCGAGACACGGGCCAGGGAACGCCAGGCGCGACTTACAAAGCCGGCCGGATCGCTTGGTCAGTTGGAAGAACTGGCCATAAGGCTCGCGGGCCTCAGCGGTTCTGACAGACCGTCGGTTGCTGCGCCCCATATTCTGATTTTTGCAGGGGATCACGGCATCACCGCGGAAGGCGTGTCCGCCTACCCGTCCGAAGTTACCGGCCAGATGCTGGCGAATTTCGTCTCGGGCGGGGCAGCTATTTCTGTGCTTGCGCGGGAACAGGGAGCCGCTCTCCAGGTTATCGACACGGGAACGCTGCTCCAGAACCCGCCAGCCGGGGTGCACAGCGACAAAATCGCTCGCGGCACGCGAAATTTTCGTCGCGAAGACGCGCTGACAGCAGAAGAACTGTTTCATGGCCTGGATGCAGGACGGAATGCGGCGACCCGCGCCATCAATGATGGTGCTGATCTGCTTATCCTTGGCGAAATGGGTATTGGCAATACGAGTTCTGCAACCGCCCTTGCGGCAGCGCTTTTGGACGGCGACGTCGCTGCCCTTACAGGTGCCGGCACAGGGCTTAACGCGGACGGCATTTCTCACAAGACACGTATGATCACCGAGAGCCTGACCTTTCACGAGCTAGATCGTGGCGGGGCGTCTGCTGCCGATGTGTTGCTCAAAGTTGGCGGCCATGAGATTTCAGCTTTGGTGGGTGCAGCAATCACGGCGGCGCATGAACGCGTGCCTGTTCTGGTGGACGGCTTCATCTGTTCGGCAGCGATGCTGGCAGCGGTCAGTACCAACCCGGCTTTGCGCGACTGGCTTCTCTTTTCTCATCGCTCAACTGAACATGGGCATGCTGCCATTCTCACTGCCTTAAATGCTGAGCCGCTGTTCGATCTTGGCCTGCGCTTGGGCGAAGGCAGCGGCGCCGCCCTTGCCCTTCCACTGCTGCGGCTCGCCTGCGCGCTCCACAATGAGATGGCGACCTTCGACAGCGCTGGCGTCTCCTCCATTTCATGACCCGCACCACACACATATCGGTTCTGCGTCATGGAGACACACCTCTCACCGGATTGTTTTGCGGCAGCAGTGACCCCGACCTAACAGACACAGGATGGGCTGCATTGGCAGATCGCGTGGAGGGAGAGACCTGGGACCGGGTGATCGCCTCCCCTTTGCGCAGATGTGCCAAGTTTGCCGAAAGTCTCGATTTGCCACTCACCATTGACGCGCGCTTTCGCGAGTTGGATTTCGGAGACTGGGAAGGCAAATCAACCGAAGAAGTATGGACTGCCGATCAGGCTGCCCTGACGGCATTCTGGGAAGATCCGACGGCAAACCCCGCACCAGGCGGGGAGCCCTGGGCCATGCTCTGTGCCAGGGCCTCAGACGCCTTTGAGGACATCGCCCGCGCAACAGATGGTGAGCGCATCTTGCTTCTCACCCATGCTGGGGTCATGCGGTCTTTGCTGGTGACACAGTTGGGGTTGCCTTTTTCAGCAGCATGGAAAGTGACACTGCCCACCGCAAGCATGCTGACAATGAGCACGCATCATGATCTTGAGAATGAGGCATTTGAGGTGCATCTCACCGGCCTTGTGGGGGACGCATGAGCAGGACTGTTACATCGTTCATTCTGGCGGTTCAATTTCTGACGCGGTTCCCCACACCACAGATCACCGATTTTGAACCGGCGTCGCTTAGTCGTGCGTCAGTTTTTTTCCCGGTCGTTGGCCTGCTTGTTGGCGCCCTCCTCTCGGTGACGCTGTGGAGCGGATCTCAGATCGACCCCTGGCTTGGCGCTGTTTTGACGCTTGCTGCCTGGGCGTTTATTACCGGCGCTCTGCACCTGGATGGTCTCTCAGATCTCGCTGATGCCATGGGGGCCGCTCATGGCGACCCGGAACGCTTTCATGCGGTTCTCAAGGATCCCCATATTGGCACTTTTGGTACCGTTACGCTGGTTGTACAGCTGGCCACCAAGCTCGTCCTCCTTATGCTGCTTGCACAGACGGAGTTGTTCTGGCTGCTCATCCCCGTTTGCGCCTGGGCACGGTTGGGTCCGCTTTTCTGGGCACATTATCTGCCAGCCCTAAAAGCACCGTCTGCGGACACAAGCGGCTCGGGCGAGCGGTTCGCCTGGGAGATCGCGCCTGCGAGTATGTGGACCTGGGCAACGGTGCTGCTGTTTTTCGCGTGGTTTGCCCCAGCCTTTTTGGCAGCACCCTTCATTTTGCTGGTCTGGGGGCTATACCTCCAATTACGGTTGGCCGGACAGACCGGCGACGCGCTGGGCGCGGGCATTGAAGTGTCTGAAAGCCTGCTTCTCCTCACCTGTGTCATTTTCCTGTGAGGGCTTACCAATGACAACAGAGTTTCAAATGCCGGCAGCTGGACCCTTTGCCACGCTTGTTCTCGGCGGGGCGCGCTCTGGAAAAAGCCGGTATGGCGAAAACCTGGTCACCCAAGCGGGCGGAAAACCCGTCTACATTGCGACAGCAGAAGCCCGTGACGGCGAAATGACCGAGCGCATTGCCCATCATCAAGACAGGCGCGGTGGCGAGTGGCGTTTGATCGAAGAACCGCTCGACCTGTCAGGTGCGTTACAAGAACAGGTGGTCGAAGGCGACGTTGTTCTGATCGACTGCCTGACACTTTGGCTCGGAAATCTCATGGAGCAAGGCACCAACATTTCCACAGCAACAGCTGAGCTCCTTGCCGCAGTAAATGCATGTCCGGCGCAGCTTGTGTTCATCTCCAATGAAGTTGGGCAAGGCATTGTGCCTGACAATGCCCTGGCCCGGCAGTTTCGAGACGAAGCGGGACGCCTGCATCAGGCCTTAGCGGCAGACTTTGACGCCGTCATTGCCGTTATGGCTGGGCTGCCGATGGTGTTGAAGGCACCGAAGCAAGATTGAGCAGCCCTTCAATGTCGAGCGCATTTTCCATTGCGTTCGCAAGCGCGGTTAAGGCCCGGTCGATTTTCTCATCATGGTTGACCCCATCGCTTTTTGCGCCGAGCTGATCCAGGAAATAGCGGCGGAAGGCGCCTGATTCAAACAGCCCATGCACATAGGCGCCCATAACGCGCCCGTCGGCACTGATGGCTCCGTGGGGCTTTCCCTCAATTTCAACCATCGGCTTGTCAAGAGCGGGGCCCGTGGTCTCACCGATATGAATTTCATATCCCGAAAACGAAACATTGGCGCCCGGCACACGCCCTGCAATCGTGCGTACCTGTTTCTCAGGCTGCATTGTGGTCATCAGATCCAGAAGGCCAAGCCCGGCAGCATCGGTTGCGGTGCCCTCCAGACCCTGCGGATCGGAGAGATGCCTGCCCAGCATTTGGAAGCCGCCGCACAGACCAAGCACGCGGCCGTCGCGACGCATATGCGCTTGAAGATCGACGTCCCAACCTTGTTCCCGGAAAAAGGCAAGGTCTGCCAGTGTGGATTTTGTTCCGGGCAAAATCACAAGGACAGCATCCCCTGGTAGAGCTTGCCCCGGCGGGATGAACTGCAGATCGACGCTTTCTTCTTGAGCGAGCGGGTCCATATCATCAAAGTTTGCAATGCGCGACAACATGGGCACAGCGATCTTTATCCGCCCCTTTCGCGGACGCTGGCCCCGTTCCAGCACGACACCATCCTCAGCCGGCAGATCCGCAACCGCGTGGACCCAGGGCAGAACTCCGAAACTCTTCCAGTCTGTCCGACGTTCAATTTCCTGCAAACCTTCATCAAACAAGGTGACATCACCGCGAAACTTGTTGATCAAAAACCCTTTGATCAGGAGGCGGTCTTCTGGTGATAAAACAGCGTGGGTGCCCACCAAACTCGCAATGACGCCCCCTCGGTCTATGTCGCCGACAAGGACAACGGGCGCACCCGTCGCTGTCGCAAAGCCCATATTGGCGATATCGCCTGCACGCAAATTGGTTTCTGCCGGACTGCCGGCACCTTCAACCAAAACAAGATCTGCCCCTCTCTTGAGAATGTCGAAACTCTGAAGCACAGATCCCAACAGGTCTTTTTTACGTGACTGGTAGTCGCGGGCTTCTGCTGTTCCCCAGACTTTCCCCTGCACGACCACCTGTGCGCCAACATCGGTTTGAGGTTTCAACAATACAGGGTTCATGTGAATGCTCGGCGGCACGTTACAGGCCCGCGCCTGCAACCATTGGGCACGGCCGATCTCACCACCCTCAACAGTTACCGCCGCATTGTTCGACATGTTTTGGGGTTTGAAGGGCCGTACAACGAGCCCACGGTTGACTGCTGCGCGCGCAAGCCCCGCGACGAGAACGGATTTTCCGACATCCGACCCCGTCCCCTGGAGCATCAGCGCCTTAGTTGGGCATTTAGGGTCATGAGGCATCGTTCAACCGTCGGTCGACAGCCACGTCGCCGCGATCATCACGACGCACGCCAATGCGGTAGACGCGGGCAAGGTTTTCGTCACTCAACACATCACCAGGCGCACCGTCAGCGACGATCTCCCCTTCATGCATCAAACATAGACGGTCACAATAGCGGCCTGCGAGATTGAGATCGTGTAGCACGACCCCAACTGCTGTTCCGGCAACCGTGGCATTTTTCAATGCCTCCATCGTGGTGAGCTGATGGTAAGGATCGAGAGAGGCTGTCGGCTCATCAACCAGCAGCACGCCTGCGTTGACGGCCAACGCGCGAGCCAGAAGGACACGACTTCTCTCTCCGCCTGAAAGCTCCGTCACCGGTCGGTCTGCAAATTGGGTGGTGTCTGTTATCTCAAGTGCGTGATCGATGATCGCCCTGTCCTCAAGGGACAGGTTTTCCCAGGTTGAGCGGTGCGGCACCCGCCCCAACGCGATCAATCGCCGGGCGGTCAATGGCCAGGCTACAGCTTGGCCCTGGGGAAAATAGGCAAGATCGCGGGCATGTTTGTGTGGGGGATCATCGGTGATGTCTCGCCCCTTCAGAAGGATTGATCCTTTGTCTACCGGCACAAGTCGTAAAAGTGCTCTAAGCAGGCTGGTCTTTCCTGCGCCATTTGGCCCGACAAAACCAACAAGTTCACCTGCCCCAATCGCCACGGACACATCACGCACCGCAGCATGGGTTCCCAGCGAGACAGAAATGTTCTCTGCGCCAATCATCGCATGGTCCGCCGGGTGTAGATGATGAGCCAGAGGAAAAAGGGAGCCCCAAGAAGCGCCGTGACGACGCCGAGCTTCAGCTCCGTGTCCCCTGGAATGACCCGGACACCAATATCTGCCAGAACCAAAAGAAGCGCACCGGCAAGTGCGCTGGGCAATAGCAGCCGCCCAGGATCATGCCCTACCAACGGTCGCACAAGATGAGGGGCAACCAAGCCAACAAACCCGATAGCTCCACTTACCGCGACCCCGCCGCCGACGGCGAAAGCCGCGCCGAAAATGGTCTGCAGCCGGACGCGGCGAAGATCAATCCCGAGAGTGGCCGCTGCATCCTCACCTAAACTCAACGCGGGAAGCGCACGCGCGGTCAACAACAATAGAACCCCGCCCGCCGCCATGAAGGGTCCCGCGATCCACACTTCTGTGAAGCTGCGATTGGCAAGGGAACCCAGCAACCACAGGATGATGTCGTTTAGGGAAAACGGGTTGGGCGACATGTTCATCGCCAGCGACGTGAGAGCGGCCGCCAGGCTGGATATTGCTACCCCTGCCAGAATGAGCGTCAACACACTTGCGTCTTTCCCGGCAAGCCAGACCAGAACCAACATGGCGGTGATTGCAAAGGTTATCGCGAATATGGGCACGATCACTGCAGACGTTGCCGCAAAGCCATAATAGATGGCGACGACGGCCCCGAGGCCAGCGCTGGATGACACACCGATGACACTTGGATCTGCCAGGGGATTGCGGAGCAGACCCTGAATAGCCGCACCGGCGAGACCCAATGAACCACCAACCATGGCGCCCAGCAAAATTCGTGGCAGCCGAATATCCTGCACGATAAAGACGTAGCGCTCATCGCCTTGTCCGACCAGGCCCTGAAACACAGCACCAACGCTCAAGGGGGCGTACCCCAGAAAGAGCGCAGCGATCATTGCAAGCGCCAAGAGAGAGCTCAGAAGCGCCGTCGCACCATATGTTGACCGCAGAACCATCAATAATCGATGCCGCGCTTGGCCTTGATGCCGCTGTCAAACGGATGCTTGATGGGCGTCATTTCCGTCACCAGGTCTGCCTCTGCGCGCAGTTCGTCTTTCGCATCGCGCCCTGTGACCATGACACTGGTCCGGCTATGGCGCGCCATGAGGCCTGCGAGCACTTCCTCGACTGGCAAATAGTCATAGCGGAGAACGATGTTAAGCTCGTCCAGCACAACAAGGTCATATTCGCCCGACGCCAGCATTTTTGCTGAGATGTCCCATGCCGCTCGCGCGGCTTCAATGTCTTTTTCTCTGTCTTGGGTATCCCAGGTGAAGCCCTGGCCCATTGTGTGCCAGGTGACAAGATCCGGGAATTTCTGAAAGAACTGACGCTCGCCGGTCTTCCAGTTACCCTTCACATATTGAACGACCCCGACATCGTGCCCCCAGCCCAGTGCGCGGATAATCGATCCAAAGGCTGAGCTCGACTTTCCCTTGCCGTCACCGGTCAACAGAAGAAACAGACCCTTGTCCGCTTCCTTTTTCGCCGACATTTTTTCACGATGGGCGGCCTGCACTTCTTTCATCTGTGCTGTGTGCTCAGTGTTTTGATCGTCTGCACTCATCTCATCACTTCCAATCATTTAATGCTGTTTCGAGGCGATCCCATTGCCAAGCCTCACCTGGAAGACCCACGCGGAGATAGTTTGGCATATCCGCGAAGGTTCGAACGAAAATTCCATGGGCCGCCAGATGATCCGCCGCTCGCTGTGCGTCAGACGTCCTTAACAGGTGAAACAAGGATGTACCGCTAATGCTGGTGCCCAATGTTGGGACCAGCATCGCCTTCAAACGTTCCATGCTGGTGGTGAGAGACACTCGGGTATCGTCAATCCATCTGGCATCGCTATAAGCGGCGCACCCGATGTGTAGCGCCGTCGTACTGACGCTCCACGGGCCAAGACGCCTGGCAAGCATAACGGCTATGTCGGGTGGGCTGACTAGAAAGCCAAGACGAAGTCCCGCTAGCCCGAAGAATTTCCCAAATGACCGCAGCACGAGGAGCCCACCCTCTTCAACCTGGCGCCCAATGCTGAGTTCAGGCGCAGAATCGACAAAGGCTTCATCAACGACCAACCAGCCGCCGCGCGCTTTCTGTTTGAGCTGAAGCTCCCGCAGGGCAGCGGTGTCAAATGTGTGTCCGTCTGGATTATTCGGGTTTGTGACGACAATGATCTCTGCATCTGCGTGCGCAATGTCCGAGGCAATACAGGATGATACAGAATGTCCTGCGGCTTCCCAGCTAACAGCATGTTCGCCATAGGTCGGCGCCAATACAGCTACCCGGCTTCGCTCAAAGAGATGAGGCAGGCCAGAGATAATCGCCTGTGTTCCCGGCATGAGACTTACATAGGCGGGGTCAATACCTGCGTAGGATGAAAAGGCAGCCAGACAGGCCTCTTCTTCAGCTTTACCCGGCAGTCGCGTCAGCCACGCAGGGTCTAGAGTGGAGACATAGGCGTTTGGATTGACGCCCGTGCTGAGATCAATCAGCGGCCGGGAGGCATGCGGGTGTGCAGCACCGAATGCTTCTAAATCACCGCCATGTTGAAGTCCGGTCATGAGGTCAGCCCCAGAACAATGCCAACCAGAATTAGCAGTGCTGCAGCGATTAGAAGACCAACTAGATACAGGTCCAGCGCGCGACCGATGTCATCGGCTTTCAAATCAGCGGATCCCTCCCCAAGCCAGGCACCCTCTGTCCGCTGGCCTGCATAATGTCTCGGACCCCCGAGGCGCCGGTCCAGGGCGCCAGCCATCGCAGCTTCCGGCCACCCGGCATTGGGCGATAGATGGGTAGGTGCATACCGCCACATCGAATGAAGGGCTGCACCTCCACGCGCGCGCCCGAGAGCGCTCAAACAAAACAGGAAACCGGTGATGCGGGCTGGGATGAGGTTCAAGAGATCATCAAGCCGCGCGGCACTTTTCCCGAACCACTCGAAGCGTGCATTCCGATGCCCCCACATGCTGTCTGCAGTGTTCACAAGCTTGTAAATCACAATTCCCGGAAGCCCCGCGACCAACCCCCAGAATAGCGGAGCGATCACGCCATCAGAGGCATTTTCTGCAAGGCTCTCAACCGCAGCACGGGCGATTGCCGGTTCATCGAGACCCTCCGGGTTCCGCCCCACGATCAGCGCAACTTTCTCGCGGGCTTGCTCAATAGCCGACACCTGGAGTGCGGCCCGAACTGCGGCGACGTGATCATAAAGACTTCGTCCTGCGATAAGTGTTGTCATGAGCAACAGCTCTGCAGCCCACCCATAAGAAAATTTGCTCAAGAGATTACTCAAAGACCATGCCGTACCTCCCACCAGCGCGATGAGCAATACCAACCAGACGGTGCCGAAGAACAAATCGCGCACGGCACGCCGACCACAGGAGTTGAGCCATCTCTCTCCGAGGTTCAGGCTGTGACCCATCCAGGATACGGGGTGGCCCATAATGCGCCAGAGGGCATTGGGATACCCAACCAATCCTTCAAGCGCCAGGGCGCCGACTAAGATCCAGGGCATGTGGGCGGAGATCACCATTCACTCATCCCCCAAGGGCGCCTCGGGAACGATGAGCGCTTGCCTTTTTGCTGCGATTTCTTCAATCGCGTCGACGACAAACCACGCCGCACAGGCGATCTCTCGGCTGGGAATGCGGGCGACAGGGTTTTCCTGGATTTGCTGCCGCAGGAAGCTGTGGCGTGACAGGGACCAATTGTCCAACCGTCCGGACTTTAGATCGTAGAAGCCAGCGACAATCATCTCTGGTGGAGAGAGCGCCAGCGCTTCCAAATTCACCGGATGCCAGGGTGATGTCCCCGCGCCCGCTGACATGTTTTCAACGCCCGCCATGACCATCATTTCGTGAATGAACGTGCCCCGGCCGGTGGTCGTCCCAGAGGGCGTGATATAGAGCGCCACTGGGGTAACTTCTGTCCGTGCAGCGACGACAACCTCAAGCCTCGCATCCATATCGGCTGCCAGAAGTTTCGCGCGATCCAGGCGGCCTAGAGCCTCGCCCACGCGCAACAGGTTCGCCTTGGTCTCCTCCAGCGTCACAGCGAGGGACACCTGAACAACGGGAATGCCGTAGCGTTCCAGAGTGTCTGCGGCACCATACCCGCCGCCCCACAGGCGCACAGCTATATCGGGTTCGAGCACCAATATTTCTTCTGCGGTCGGGCGGATTTTTGGAATACCCGATGCCCGTTCCGCGAGATAGGAAAACTCCGTCTCAGCGTGGGGCGAGACACCAACGATCTGGTCAGTGTCCGCCAACGCCAACACATATTGGTCAGCGCAAAAATCAAGCGATGCAACCGACGGACCGGCCGCCTGGCCTGCGGACATGCCGCAAGCCAGGAAACCAAACCCCAAACCGATTGCGGCTTTGTTCATCCTCTAACCCGTATACCGACAAAGCCAGAGATGCCCGGCGTGCCGAAGCCCAGGATATCCTGGTATTGCTCATCAAGAAGGTTTTCCATGCGTCCGTACAGCTCAACCCCGTCGTTCAACTGATACGAACTACGCACATCCACGCGAAACCAGTCCTGCACCGCAACACCACTGCGATCTGACTCATCGCCATTCCAAGTCACGGAGCCCCCGACAGAGAGCCTATCCATCGGACGGGTGTCCACATTAAGACTCGCCAGGTTTGCAGGTGCGCGGAATACCTGGTCTCCCGTTGTCAGGTCTGTTGCTGACTGGTGTGTGAAGTTGGCACTCACGTCAATCCAATCAGTGGGGTGTGCGGTCGCGATAAATTCCCAGCCTTGCGTATCCACGCGGTCGAGATTGACATAGCGGAAGGGCCCGAACAGGAAGTCGATCTGATTTTTTGTGTCCTGATCAAAATAGTTGATCTGAACACTGGCATTGCCATCCAGGAACTCCTGCTCAATCCCAGCATCCCAACCACGGGATTCTTCAGGTGACAAGGTTGGTGTCACACTCAATTGAAAAGGTGTAGGCGACTTAAAGCCCTCGCCCCAGGAGCTCCTGATGATGGTACCAGTCTCCGGGAACTCGTATGCACCGGTGAAACGGAATGTGGTAATGCCACCTGATGTTTCATGATCGTCGAACCTAACGCCTCCTGTTAGCGCCAGGTTCTCAATCGGGAAAAGCTGAAGCAAACCGAAAACACTGTTTGTCCTGATTGAAGAGGAATCGCGGATTTCTGTTTCTTCGGTTTTCAATCCAACAATTGCGCTCCACACGTCCGACGGTGCAACCTCGCCAACATATTCCAGCGAGGTACGTAACCCTGTATTGCTGAAAGAGCGTGCACCGTTGGTCTCATTGTCCCGATCGACCATTGCGTAGCTTGCGGTCAGACTATTTTCGAGAGCACCGCCGAATGTACTCAGATGCGCCGCGAGGGATGTTTGCAGTTCACGCGTATGTCCAACGCGGTCTCCGTCACCCCCAACGCCCCCGCGCGCGTCAAACTCGTTTCGACTGTCCGAATAACGCAGACTTCCTTCCACACGCAGCTCTTCGGTCAGGTTTGATCCGACATTGCCCCCGATTGTGTAGTTCCTGTACCCGTCTTCTTCTAAGTTGCCGTCAGTCTCGTCAGCTTTAGAAATGCCATTCGTGCGCACACCACTCAGAGAGATGCGATAGTCAGTCTCCCCTTCAATGCCGGAGACGTTTCCACCGGCATGAAGCGTATTGTAGGAACCCGTTTCGATGAAGGCGCTATAAGCGAAAGGCTCTTTGGCGCGCTTGGTGATGATGTTCACAACACCACCAATGGCCTGCGATCCATAGAGTGTGCTTTGTGGTCCGCGCAACACTTCAATCCGTTCAATGTCGTTGGGGTCCAAATTCGCAAAGTTGAACGATGCGCCAGCGCTTGAGGGATCGTTCACGATCACGCCGTCGATAAGAACCAAGGTCTGCTCAGGTGAGGCGCCACGGATGCTTACATTCGCAGATCCACCAAAGGGTCCGTTCTGACTGACCGTAATGCCCGGCAGGGAGCGCAGCGCATCAACAGTAAACGCATATTGACGCTGTTCGATCTGCTCTGCAGTGAGCACCGAGATGGAGCTGCCGACCTGAGATCTCGCGATTTCGGTCCGCGTAGCTGTCACGACAATTTCGGGGGCTTGCTCGGCTGCGATAGCAGGCTGCGCAGCTGCCCAGACAGGAATGGTTGTTAAAAGTAGTTTCTTTAGCAATGACATTTCAATGTCCCTTAAAATGGAAGGACATTGACCCTGCGGTCCACAACAATGCGCGAAACACGGGGTCAACCGCCTTCATCCAAACATTGTCGTCACTGCGAGAACCGCTCCCATGGACACACCCGGCCCGGGGACGGACGACGCAATGGCAGGTTTCCTGACTTGTGGATCGACGTTTTCTGCCTGTCTTCCCAAAACACCTCATGTGCTTCAGTGACGTGAACGCTGGCAAAAAACTTCCCACTTACAGTTGCGGGTACAGTTCCGGGTTTTCACCGGATTCCCTTTTACCCCCGAAGAACCGGGGCACCATTGAGCGTGGGTGTAGCGCAAACATCTGTTCACGGCAAGGTGAGCGAAGCTGTCTTACCTTCGGAAAAACACGTCTGATCGATCTATACGTTCCTGCCACCCATGGCGGACAAGCTCCGGATCATCATGATTTTCAATGGGATAACCAAGACAGAGATAGCCGACAAACTGCCAGCTTTCCGGCACTTTTAGTGCTTTTGAGACATCGCCCGGGTCCAGAATTGATACCCATCCGACACCGACACCCCGCGACCTTGCCGCCAGCCAGAGGGTATGGATTGCGCAAATGGTGGAGTAGATGAGCGTTTCGGGCATGGTCTGGCGTCCGAGGCCCCCACCACGCTCTGTCTCAGCTTCGGAAAAGACCGCGAGATGGACCGGCGCCTCTTTCAGCCCGGCAAGCTTTAGCTCGCCATATAGCCGTGCTTGATCGTCCTCATATGCGTCCGCTGCTGCCGCATTTTCCTTGGCGAAGCTTTCTGCAACAACCGCGCGCAGATCGGCGTCTTCAACAGAAACGAAACGCCAGGGCTGCGCATTGCCTACACTTGGCGCCAAGCAGGCGCGGTCGATCAGATCATCCAGGAGACCAGGCTCCAGCGGATGGGTCCTAAAACGCCGAACATCGCGACGCCAGGCAAGCAAGCTGTCGAACTGGGCAGAAAAATCATCTGAGGGTGTAAACGCATCGGTCATGCGCCGCACTCAATCAGATTGACGCGCCTCTGTCAGCAATCATCTCTCCGCGCGCTCCCCCGGACGATAACTCTCTGCAATGGTGGGCTCAAATGCTTCCCAATCCATCAGCACCGGCGTTGTCTTTTCTTCCGCAAACAATGCTACCTGATCGTCAAAATGGGGCGAAGCTTCATCTAGTGTTGCTGAGCCAAACTGATGGATGCTTTCTGAAGAAACATTGCCCTCCCCGTCCCACTCAACAAACATGATATAGGTGTCGCCGCCTTCTGCACTCAAGCGGCCATCATCAAGCTTCTGTGCATATACAGCGCGCAATATGTCCGGCCCACCCTGTATGGGCATATCTACGCCCCCACGAATGATGCGATTGACCTCGCCCCATTTTGGATCGAGACGGCCAAACTTTTCTTTCAACTCAGCGATAGCATTTTGAAGACTGTCAATTGGGTCGGGTGGCTCTTTACCCGTCAACCTAGCGCGCACCACAGGCTCGCCCATCAGAACACCCAGAGCTGCACCGCGATTTTCATAGTCAGTGCTCAGATTCCACGCACCCAAAATGTCCTGAGCCGCTTTCAGGTCTGCATCGCTACCCGCATCAACGCCGGCAACCTCCGCGATCAATGCGGCAAGTTCTGAGTCTTTAGAGTAGGTATGGTCATATTTGTAGGTGCGAAACTCATCTGCGGTGATCGACGGATCAGGTCCAAGAAGCTCAAGTGCACGGAGCGCCCTATTGGTCATCTGCGTCTCAATGCCCATGGTCGCTGGAAAATCCTCTTCCTTCAGATCATCTTCCGGCGCTGTGGCACGGAACGGCGTGCTGTTTGCTTCTGTGATGAAACCCGCTTTTGGATTCAAGAGCAGTGGCACCTGGTCAAACGGGAGATATTCCTCCCAGATCAGATCGGAGCGATCACCTGGAAGATATTTCGTCCAGTCAAACCC
>JAJFGY010000170.1 GCA_021775935.1 Alphaproteobacteria bacterium | reverse complement strand
GTCGGATCGCAGAAGTTGCCGCCCGCTTCACCCTGGACGCCATGCCTGGCAAGCAGATGGCCATTGACGCTGACCTTTCCTCAGGCCTCATCGACGAAGATCAAGCACGCACACGTCGTAAAGACCTTGAAAATGAAGCCGCGTTCTTCGGCTCCATGGATGGTGCTTCGAAATTTGTGCGAGGTGTCGCCGGTGCTGGTCTGCGCATCACGTTCATCAAGATCCTTGGCGGTATCATTGTCGGTGTCGGTCAGATGGACATGTCTTTCGCTGACGCAAGCGCAGGCTACACACTTCTGACAATTGGCGATGGCCTCGTCAGCCAGATTCCTGCCCTGATTGTCTCCACAGCTGCAGGCCTGCTCGTCTCCAAAGCTGGCGTTGAAGGTGCTGCCGACAAAGCAATGTTCGAGCAGCTATCGGGCTATCCTCAGGCGCTCGGCATGTCGTCATTTGTCTTGGGTGTGATGGCACTGCTCCCCGGTATTCCGATGATCCCATTCCTGATCCTTTCGGGAGGAACCGGCTACCTCGCCTATCACATCACATCGAAACGAAAAGCCGCGGCGGCGACCGAGGCCGCAGAAGTGATAGCTTCCACCGAAGAAGCAGATGCGGCCCCCAAAGAAGAGCCCATCTCGCAAACATTGAAAATCGATGAGCTACGCCTCGAAATCGGCTATGGCCTGCTGCCGCTTATCAACGATACGGAAGGTCAGAAGCTTACTGACCAGATTAAGGCGCTCCGCCGCCAGTTCGCGACGGACATGGGCTTCGTCATGCCCCCCGTTCGGATCTTGGACAATATGCAGCTTGAAGCCAGCAATTACATGGTCCGCGTTAAAGAAGTGGAAGCGGGTGCTGGTGAGGTCTATGTCGGCCAGTTGCTGGTGATGGATCCTCACGGTGGCCAGATCGATCTTCCCGGGCTTCACACGAAAGAACCCACATTCGGCCTGCCGGCCACCTGGATTGATGCGGGCATACGGGAGGAAGCAGCATTCCGCGGGTACACCGTAGTCGATCCGCCAACCGTCATCACCACACATCTCACCGAAATTATTCGCGACAATATGCAGGAGCTTCTCTCCTATGCGGAGGTGCAGAAATTGCTCGACGAGTTGGGCGACGAGCACAAGAAGCTGCTGGACGACATTGCGCCAAGCCAGATCACTGTTTCTGGTATTCAGCGCGTCCTCCAGACATTGCTGGCAGAGCGCATCTCAATCCGCGACCTGGGTACCATTATGGAGGGCATCGCAGAGGCGGTCGTTCATACCAAGCAGCTCACTTATATAGGCGAGCACGTTCGCATGCGTTTGGCCCGCCAGCTCTGTGCATCTTATGCAGCACCTGACGGAACACTTGGACTGGTCACACTCTCTCCACAATGGGAGCAGGCTTTCGCTGAATCACTGGTCGGTCAAGGCGATGAAAAACAGCTCGCGATGGCACCAAGCGAGCTACAGAAGTTCATTGCTACTGTGCGGGACAAATTTGAGCGGGCAGCTGAAGAAGGGGAAGTTCCTGTCCTCCTCACCAGCCCCGGCGTTCGCCCCTACGTACGGTCGATCATTGAACGGTTCCGCCCCCAGACCATCGTTATGTCTCAGAACGAGGTTCACCCGAAGGCGCGCCTCAAGACAATTGCAACGGTTTAGGGTCAGGACAAGATTAGATGCGGATGCGGACCTTCATCGCTGACTCCATGGTTGAAGCCGTTGCTCAGGTCCGTGAGGCCATGGGCGATGACGCCATTATCGTCTCCAGTCTGGAAGGCGAGAATGGCGGCTTTGAAGTCACGGCGGCCCTCGATCAACGGGCAAACGATGGTCCGAACGGAGCCCCGACAGAAGACACCGCGCTTGAACAAATTCTTCGCGAGCATTTGAACGCGGCGCCAAAAAAAGAACCCTCAAAGCCTGCCTCTCCGGGAGAGCGCGCAGAAGATCGGCACGCACCAGCTGCCACGCCAGTGCCCTTTTCAAAAACAGCCCTTCTCCAAGTTTTGGAAGAACAGGGCATTCCTGGCGTGCTCGCAAATGCCTTAGTTGCCTATGCCATGAGCGTCGATACGGACAATAGTGTGGCGGCCCTCGCAGCCGCCCTGGAAGATCGCTTCCAGTTCGATCCCCTGCCGATTGCACCACCCCACCCCATCATGGCCGTCGGGCTACCAGGTCACGGCAAAACGGTGACAATTGCAAAACTGGCTGCAAGAGCAACCGTAGAAAATGTTCGCTCTCAAATTATATCAACCGATGCCGAACGGACTGGTGCAGAAGCCCAGGCCGAAGCCTATGGCAACCTGCTCAAAATTCCCGTTGATCATACCGAAACAATCGACGCCATGAGCCTTGTTCTCGATCAACGCACCGACCGCATAGGAATTGAGGCGGCCGACGGGCGCGAAGCCTGTTTTATAGACACCGCAGCCGCCAATCCCTTTCAACCCGATGAGGTTCAAACGCTAAGGCGTCAGATAGAAGTCGGTCGCAGCGTTGCAGCGGCTGAACCCGTTCTGATACTTGCCGCCAGCGGAGACCCAAAAAGCATGGCAGAAACAGCGCGGGAGTTCTCCAAGCTTGGGGTCTCTCGCATGATTGTCACGCAACTCGACATCTCCAGGCGCATCGGCGGCGTCCTCGCTGCAGCCGAAATTGCAGGACTGTCTTTTGCCCAGTTCTCCGACACGCCCTATCTCGCGCGAGGCGTGGCGGTAGCAACACCGCTTCGATTATCACAACTAATTTTGGGCCATACGCGAAGTACACCGCTTACGGATTATACCGTCGAAAGCGCCGGGTGAGCTGCCGAAATTCCGCAGAAATCCTAGGCAATTAACCCCTTCCAAAATAGGGGCGTGATTATCCATTCATCCTCATGTAGCGTATCGCGTACACATCCAAGGGCGACGGCTGGGTGCTGTATGATGACAACTCGGGGGAAGTATAGTGAACGACATTCTCAACCAAGCCATCTCGCTGTTTCAGCAGGGCTTTGATACCGTCAATTCCATTCAAGGATTGATTATCGCCTTGATCGCCGCATTCCTGATGCGCCGGTTTGGCCAGATCATTGCTTGGGCTCTTGCTGCAACGATCATCCATGAAGTTGTGTCCGGCGTACGGCGGTATCTTGCAGGCGATACTTCGCCACTACCAAACCTGACAGATATTGACGGCGACCTGAAACTGATCGGCATTCGATTCCTGGGATATTTGATCGCAATTGCGATCCTCTACATCGTTCGACGGATTGTTATGAACCGATAAAGTGTCAGGCCAAAAGCGGTTAGTCGCGGAAGTTGTCAAACTGAAGCGGCTGCTCGCCACCCTTCTCTTTTAGAAACGCGATGACCCCCTGAAGGTCGTCGCGTTTTTTTGCAGTCACCCTCAACTCATCACCCTGGATCGCAACCTGAACTTTCATCTTGGTTGCTTTGATATCTTTAACCAACTTCTTGGCAAGGTCCTTCGCAATCCCCTGCTTGATCTCAACCTTCTGTCGAACACTCTGCCCCGCTGCCGGTTCAACCGTTTTGTAATCCAGCATGCCAGGTTCGATGCCACGTCGTGAGAGATGTCCTTGAAGCAGCTCATGCACCTGTTTCAGTTTCAGATCATCATCAGCATTGATCGTGATTTCTGCCTCATCAAGCGTGACCGTACTCTTCGATCCCTTAAAGTCGTACCGCTGACCGATTTCGCGCATGACGTTTTGAATAGCGTTATCGACCTCAGCCAGATCGGTTTTGGAAACCACATCGAAAGATGGCATGACGAAGCACTCCCAATAGCATTGCCAGGGGAAGTGAAAGACTTCACCGTCCGGGAATGCGCAGAAACAATTGGGCAGAGCTTGGCCTTGGTTCGACTCAAGCCAAATGCGCTCTAGCCCAGGGTGACGAGAGGCGCATTCTAACCAACTATCGCAGAAGGAAAAGCGACAACCGACCCACAAAGCGGGCCGAAAGCCTAGTTGCTCGCTTCTATGTTCCCCTGGCGGTGAATATTGAGGGAAATTTCGTCCATTTCTTTCTGATCGAGCCGGACAGCTTCCTTCTTCACCCGCCTTTTGCGGTTTTCTTCCATCAACTCATATTTTTTGAGATCACG
>JAJFGY010000169.1 GCA_021775935.1 Alphaproteobacteria bacterium | reverse complement strand
CGCAAATGGCTCATCAGTCAACAAGAAGGCATTCTCCGGCCCCATCGAAATGTCCTGGGCAATATCTTGGGAAATATCGTGTTTCCGTGTCTCTTCAAACAGTTCCAGGATATGGCTCTGCATGCCGTAGAAGAACGGCGCCTTAAACGTAAAGCCTGCGACCACATCTTTGCCTGTCATCGGAAGAAGGCCTGGCTCCACCTCACCTGGGTTGAGCGCAGCATAATAATTGACCCCGTCAGCATAAGCTTCCGCGAGGGCGCGCCCCTCTGGCGACAGATGGGTGTAGTAGCGCGCATCCACCGTCTCCCACACACGCAAGAGCGCAACCAGATAGTCTGTCACAGCTGCATCAATGCCTTTGATCGCCGCCAGTTGGCCCCTTGAGGCGATGGCCACTTCCTGAATGGTCGCGAAATCGTCTTCTGCATGCGCAAAGGCAACACCGAAGGCAACATCAGGATCTGTTTTTCCGTAAATGTGAGGAATGCCGAAGCCATCGCGATGGATGGTCACATCATAGTCGGCGGCTTTGGCAATCAGCAGGGCTGGATCAACCGGCGTGGGAGCGTCAACGTCTGCACGTATCAGCACCACAGCCACAGCTGCCAAAAAAACAATTCCGAACAGGCTTCCAATAGTCGTCAATGCGATGCGCATGTGCTTCCCCGATCCAATTTGAAGCGGAGAAGGTCACACGGGGCTCCCGCATATTCAAGCCTTCGCTTATCAATAAGCGGAGGTCACACAGCTGCCGCGAGGTAGCTTGCCTGATTGATTGCGCGTTTGGCATCCAGCTCCATCGCCTCAAAGGCCCCGCCGACAAGGCTGACTTTGGCGCCAGCTGCGTCCAGCTCATCATAGAGCGTACGCAGCGGCTCCTGACCCGCACAAATGATCACGGTATCGACATCCAAAGAATGGGGCTCATTGTGGATAAGAACATGCAAGCCATCATCATCAATGCGGATATATTCCACACCGTTCATCATCTTCACACCCCGGCGCGCCAATGTCAGACGATGAGTCCAGCCGGTTGTCTTGCCAAGACCGCGTCCGACAGATGAGGTTTTGCGCTGAAGAAGGGTCACATCGCGATCTGACTTAACGATCACAGGCTCAACGCCGGTTACACCACCGCGAGGATGGTTTTCGAAATCAACGCCCCATTCTTTTGCAAAGACGTCGATGTCCAGCGCGCCTGACTTGCCTTCATGAGTGATCAGCTCAGCTACATCAAAGCCGATGCCACCCGCGCCCATGATGGCGACCTTTTTGCCGACCTTGGCTTTGCCTGTGATCACATCCACATAGCGTACGACCTTTGTGTGGTCGATGCCCTCGACATCCGGCGTGCGAGGCTCGATGCCGGTGGCGATGACGATCTCATCATAGCTCTCGTTCTGCAGCATGCCTGTTGTGACACGGGTGTTAAGGCGGAGATCGATGTCATGCACCTCAATCATCCTGTTGAAGTAGCGAAGGGTTTCGTAAAACTCCTCTTTGCCAGGGATCCGCTTGGCGAGATTGAATTGCCCACCAATTTCAGAGGCCGCGTCATAGAGCGTGACCTTATGACCACGCTCTGCTGCGACAGACGCATAGCCAAGTCCTGCAGGCCCTGCACCAACAATCGCGATGCGTTTCTGCGTTTTTGTGGGCTCATACTTCAAAATCGTTTCGTGACATGCACGCGGGTTTACCAAACAGCTGACAGGTTGATTGCCGCCAAACGTGTGATCCAGACAGGCCTGGTTACAGGCAATGCAGGTATTGATTTCATCTTCCCGGCCTTCTGCTGCTTTCTTCACAAGCTCCGCGTCCGCCAGCATGGGGCGTGCCATGGAGACGATGTCCGCGTCGCCGTTCACCAGCACCTGTTCAGCAACGTCTGGCATGTTGATGCGGTTTGAGGTGATGCAGGGAATGCCGACTTCTTTTCGGATGCGGCCCGTGACACTCGCAAACGCTGCACGCGGTACCATTGTGGCAATTGTGGGCACAGCGCTTTCGTGCCAGGTAAAGTGCGTGGAGATGATGCTGACACCTGCTGCCTCCAGCTCTTTTGCAAGCTTCACCACCTCTTCCCAGGACATGCCACCTTCCAACATGTCCATTGCCGCGATACGGAAGACAAGAATGAAATCATCCCCGACGGTTGCGCGAATACGGCGCACAACCTCCAGCGGGAAACGCATTCTGTTTTCGTAAGAGCCGCCCCATTGATCGTCGCGCTGGTTGGTTTTTTCGACAAGGAACGTCGAGAGCAGGTAGCCCGCAGAGCCAATCACTTCTACTCCGTCATAGCCTGCTTCTTTAGCGCGCGCTGCACAGTTCGCATGATCAGCAATCTGCTTTTCAATACCCGCCTCATCCAGTTCTTTGGGAACAAAGCGCGCAATACGTGAGCGAACTGGCGACGGCGCCACACAATTCTCGTGAGGGGCCAAGGGGCCGGTGTGCAGTATCTGCATGCAGATTTTTGTGTCAGGGTCGGCGGCGTGTACGGCGTCGGTGATGACTTTGTGGCGCGCAGCTTCCTCCGCTGTCGACAGCTTTGCCCCAAGCCCGCCTTCTTCATTGGGCGAAATGCCGCCCGTGATGATCATGCCAACACCGCCACGGGCCCGTTCTGCAAAGAACTCCGCCATACGCAGATGCCCGTCTTCGCGCTCTTCGAGGCCCGTGTGCATGGACCCCATCAGCGCGCGGTTCTTGAGTTTTGTAAACCCCAGATCAAGTGGTGCAAAAAGGTGCGGGTAACGGTCTGTACCGGACATGGTCTTCCTCCCTAAAGGCTCATTTACCTATAGAAATGGACCATGCAGAGACCCAGGGCAACCACCATTCACGTGCAAATTCGGGCACCGGACCTTTAGTGGCTGAACATGGGAGAGTACGCGACGTCAATCGCGCTGCCACACGTCTAAAGCAGCAGACCCGCGAGCTTTGAGCGGTGATAAGCGGCATCACCATGCTGGTTTTCGCACCAGAGAGAGCGACGCCGGTAAAGCTGGGCATCACAATCATAGGTGAAGCCAAATCCGCCATGAAACTGGATGGCCCGGTCTGCTGCATAGGACAGGGCATCACCCGCTTGAGACTTTGCCATGCGTGTCGCCACTTCACCCTCGCCCTGCTGGGTGAAGTTGAAGGCTGCACAATAAAGATGCGAGCGCGCCTGCTCATAGCCCACGTGCGCATCGACGATCGGGTGCTTCAATGCCTGGTAAGAGCCGATCTTTTTGCCGAACTGTTTGCGGGTTTGCAGATAGTCGACCGTGTAGTCGATGCAGCTTGCAGCACCGCCGCACATTTCAGCTGACAGGAGCAAAGAGGCACAAAGATCGAGATGTGTTAGCGCCTCAATCGACTTGGCCGGATCCAGGAGTGCAGCAGAGGAAACCTCTACCCCGTCCAATGTCACCTGATAAGAACGACGTGTTTCGTCAATTACCGTCTCGCGACGCAGCGCGCCGTCTGGCAATGCACCACGGTCAATGATCACGAGAGCTGGGGCACCCTCCAGCGAAACTGATACGAGCAGCAGGTCGGCTGCTTCTGCATTCTCCACAAAAGTTTTGCGTCCCGACAGCTTGAGGCTATCGCCTGCGCGCTCTGCCTTACATTCAACGTGGGTCAGGTCCCAATCGCCATGGGGCTCACTCAGAGCGAGTGCTGCTTTTTTCCCGGCACAAAGGTCGGCCAGGTATTTTTGCTTCTGCTCATCCGTTCCGCCAACAAGAACAGCCTGCGCCGCAAGCGTTGTGCCGACAAATGGCCCTGCCATCAAGGTGCGGCCCATCTGCTCCACGACAGGAACAACTTCTGCGAGCCCTAAGCCAATGCCGCCGAATTCCTCCGGCACTGCGATGGCAAGCCACCCCAGCTCGGCCATTTCTGTCCAGATCGCTTCGTCGTACCCGCGGTCGTCGCTTAGAAGAGACCGGACTTTTTCGACAGGAGATTTATCTCGGCAGAACGTCGTCGCGACTTCGAGAAGCTGCGCCTGCTCTTCGCTGAAACCAATGGTTGCCCTTTTTGACATAATCTTGTTCCTAACCTGGATCAGCTTTTTGGCAGGCCGAGCACATGCTCGCCGATAATATTGCGTTGGATCTGCGATGTGCCGCCGCCAATGGTCGCGGAGAAAGAGTTCAGATATCCGCGCTGCCAGAGGCCCTCATCATAAGCATCCGGCTCCCCAACATAATAAGCACCGCGCTGACCCTGAAGTGTCATTGCGAACTCATAAATGCGACGAGACAGTTCTGTCGCGACAAGTTTCGACGACAGAGCCAAAGAGGCCGGCTTGTCTTGAACGAGTGGTTGAATATGACCCCGCTTCCCATGAAGTTGCAGGCCTCTGGCTTCAATCATCAGCTGCACGAGCTTGTCCTTGATGACCGGGTCCTCCAGCGCCGGCTTACCGCCACGGGTCGCCTTGCGCGCAAGATCAACAATCTCCATCGGATCAGACGCGCGCATGACATAGCCACCGGGCTGACCGCCTTTTACGCCGCGCTCATATTCCAGTGTACGCATGGCAACCAGCCAGCCTTCACCTTCTTTGCCCATCAGGCTGTCGCCTGGAATGCGGGCATCGGTGAAGAAGGTCTGTGTAAACCCATATTCGCCGGTGAGTTTGCGAATTGGTACAGTTTCGACACCCTCAACCTGCATCGGCGAGAGGAAAAAGCTCAGACCAGCATATTTGTTGGGTGCGTCCGGGTTGGTCCGGGCCAACAAGATCATGTATTTGGCAAAGTTGCCCTGGGTGGTCCAGATCTTGGACCCGTTCAGCACCCAGTCATCGCCATCACGCACTGCTTTGGTTTGTGCATTGCCCAGGTCAGAACCGTTTTCAGGTTCAGAGAAACCCTGACACCAAATGTCTTCGGCGGAGAGGATGCCTTTGATGTAGCGCTTGCGTTCGTCTTCTGTGCCCATGTCAAGAATGAGCGGTCCGGCCCAGTTGAGCCCGATCGCATTCAACATGATCGGACCGTTGGCCTTCGCCATTTCTTCCGTCGCTATGTTCTGGAATTTCTGGTCAAGCCCACCGCCGCCATATTCTTTTGGCCAGTTGGCACCCAGATAACCTGCTTCATAGACTTTATTCTGCCAGTCACGCAGGAAATTAAACTGCTGATCTGTGCCCACTTCCATGAACGTGAGAGGCAACATGAAGCCTGGTTCGGCCTCCGTGTTTTCCGCAAACCAGGCAGCGGCCTCGCTTCGGTACTCACTCAGTTCTTGTTCGCTGATCTCGCTCATGAGAAGACCCTCATTGCTTTAAAGTTCAATGGCACGTTTGAAGGCAGGACGCTGAGTGAGGCCTGCATAATATTTTTCCGTGTTGGGTTTGAAACCGTCCCGGAAGCCCAGCGCATCAGCAAGGTAGAGCGCATAGCCCACACAGACGTCTGCAATAGTAAAGCGATCAGCACATAAAAACTCACGGTCTGCTGTCGCACGTTCGACCGCTTTCAGACGTGAGAAAAACCATTGTGCATAATCGTCTGCTGCTTGCTTAATCCGGCGTTCTTCTGGTTCGAGCTGGGTGTACCGCAAGACAATGGTTTGTGGAAAAGTGAGCGTCGCATCGCTGCGGTGTAGCCAATTGAGATAGGTACCGTAGTCTTTGTCACCGGGTTTCAGCCCTAAGTCGGTCGGCCCATACATATCGACAAGATATTGTGAGATACCAGCTGACTCTGTCATCTCGACTTCACCATCGACAAAATAGGGAACCGTGCCGATGGGGTTGAGGTCTGTGTATCCGTCACGCAGAAAGCGGGGTGGAAATTTCATGGACTCCAGTTCGTAGTCGAGACCCATTTCTTCCAGCGTCCAAAGCGGGCGCACTGACCTCGCCCCCTGACAATGGTAGAGTTTCATACTGCCCATCTCCCGTCTTTGATCTTCGCCGCCTGCGCTCGGCGCGGGCGGAGTTCATCACATGCCCTTCGACAATTCAAACAGACTGGCAAACACCCAAGCTTCCGTTGCGGCAGCGCCCCCTAAACTCACCTTTTGCTCTCCGCGGACGTCTCAGGCATAGCTCTTTTCATCTTCGAATCGAGGGTGATTTAAGTCGGCCAGAGCTGCATTTTGGTGAAAAACCGCTTACCTCCGCCGTTTTTCCGCTCTTGCGCCCCAACCCTGCTTTCATGCTATTGTCCACGAAACTGATAATTTGTCATTTTACAGGAATGCACTTGGATGGAACATATTGATGTTGTGGTGGTCGGTGCTGGAATTTCCGGAATTGGCGCAGGGTATCACCTGCAAAAAGATTGCCCGAACAAGGATTATGTAATCCTTGAAGGCAGGCACACGATGGGTGGCACCTGGGACCTTTTCCGGTATCCAGGCATTCGCTCTGACTCAGACATGTATACGCTTGGCTATTCTTTCAAACCCTGGCGCGACGCCGAGGCCATTGCCGATGGTCCCTCGATCTTGAAATATCTTCACGAGACAGCCCAAGAAAACGGCATCGACAAACACATCCGCTACAATCACATGGTGAAAAATGCGGCCTGGTCCACGGCAGACGGCCAATGGACTGTGGATGTTGAGCGCGACGGTGAACTGATCCAAATCAGCTGCAACTTCCTTTTCATGTGCAGCGGCTATTACAGCTACAAAGAAGGCTATACACCTGACTTTGCCGGTGTTGAGAACTTCAAAGGCCGTTTTGTTCATCCGCAAAAGTGGACAGACGATATCGACTACAAAGACAAAAATGTGGTCGTGATCGGATCGGGCGCAACCGCCGTAACCCTTATTCCGGAAATGGCAAGCGACGCCAAGCATGTCACCATGCTTCAGCGCTCCCCCACCTATATGGCAGCTCGGCCATCACAGGATGCGATTGCAAATTTCCTTCGTCGCAACCTGCCAGCAAAACTTGCCTACGGGCTGACCCGTTGGAAGAACGTGCTGCTCGGCATGTATTTCTTCAATCTTTGCAAAAGAGCGCCCCGCAAGGTCAAGGAGCTATTGCTTGGCCAGGTACGCGAAGCACTTGGACCCGACTATGATGTCGAGAAGCATTTCACGCCAAATTACAACCCTTGGGACCAGCGGCTCTGTCTCGTACCAAACGGCGATATGTTTGATGCGATCAATGCAGGGACTGCGTCGGTTGTCACAGATACAATCGACACGTTCACGGAAACAGGTATCCAGCTTGCATCTGGCGAGACGTTGGATGCGGACCTTGTCGTTTCTGCCACCGGCCTCAAACTGGAAGTCCTTGGCGGCATGACAGTGACCGTGGACGGTAAGCCGGTCAATTTCGCCGATACGATCAGCTACAAAGGCATTATGTATTCCAACGTGCCCAATCTGGCGTCATCGTTTGGATACACCAATGCTTCATGGACGCTGAAATGCGATCTGACATGCGGGTATGTGGCACGCCTGATCAACCACATGGACAAGACCGGCACGCAGCAATGCATGCCCGTGCTCGAAGATGACAGCATGGAAGAAGAACCCTGGCTGAACCTCTCGTCTGGCTATATCCAACGTGCCCAGGGGATCCTGCCCAAACAAGGCGCCAATGCACCCTGGAAGCAACACCAGAACTATGCGCTGGATATTGTCACACTTGGCTATGGAAGAATTGAAGACGGCACCATGCAGTTCACTCGTGCAACCGGTGGCGCTAAGACGAAAGCCGCAAGCGAGAAGGAAGCGGCGTAAGCCCCTTTACGCTCACTTATCTATCTAATACGTCAAGGCCGTCCGGTGGGGCGGCCTTTGTCGTTGTATGGACTGCCCATACCCTTTGAATTCAGTCAAATTTCTCTTCGTTTGATCGTCGACACACGGAATTGAGAATAATCGTGAACGAGATGAGCGCAGTCTTGATTTCGTATCCGCAGGTATGTGTGTAGCCTACTGGTACTGGTTTGTTGATGGGTACCAAGACGTCACGAACTTAACTGATATATCTGGGGGATATATGACATCGGTGCTGTTGCTCGCGGCCGTCTTTACGATGGGCTATTCGATGATTGCCAAACGATTGGCATCCACCATTGTCACAGCACCCATGATTTTTCTGGCCTTTGGCTACTTGCTATCACAATCGGGCATGATGCTTCACTCGGAAGCAGAAGAAACACTTCACCTGGTGGCAGAAGTCGCTCTTGTTATTCTCCTGTTTCTGGATGCCTCGCAGATTGATCTTGAGGCGCTGAAGAAGCGCCATGTCTGGCCACAGCGCATGTTGTTGATCGGCCTGCCGCTTACCATTGCGCTTGGCACCCTTGCAGCCGTCCCGTTCTTGCCTGGTTGGCCTCTCGTCGCTCTTGTACTTATCGCCGCAATCCTTGCACCAACTGACGCAGCGCTCGGCCAGGCAGTTGTCACAAACCCAGACGTTCCTGAACGCCCCCGACGCGCGCTGACTGTAGAAAGTGGTCTCAATGACGGGATTGCCTTGCCGGCCATTCTTCTCTTTGCGAGCCTGACCGCAGAAGTCATGGACCAGAATGGATTTGATTGGGCCCTCTTTGGGGCCAAACAGCTGGTCCTTGGACCTCTCATTGGCATTGCTGTCGGGTATATTGGCGGGCGCGTTCTGATATGGGCAAAATCTCGCGACTTCACATCTGACACGTACGAAGGTGTCGGGGCTATCGCCCTTGCCGGCTCTGCATATCTCGCCGCAACGCTTGTTGATGGCAATGGGTTTATCTCTGCCTTTGTTGCAGGGCTTTGTTTCGGCAATGTGGTGCAGGGCAGATGCAAGTTTATCTATGAGTTTACGGAGAGCGAGGGACAACTCCTCACCTGGGCCGCCTTCTTTTTGTTGGGTGCCGCGCTCGTCCCAGAAGCAATCCACCACCTAACCTGGCAGACCCTCTGTCTGATCCTGCTCAGCCTCTTTGTCGTACGCCCGCTTGCTATCTGGCTCTCTCTCATCGGCACAGATGCGTCACACACAACAAGACTCTTTTTCGGCTGGTTTGGCCCGCGGGGATTGGCAACAGCCCTCTTCGCACTCTTAATCGTCAAACAGATTGATATGGAGATCGCTGAACCAGTCCTCTACATCGCCATTAATGCGGTATGGATTAGCGCCTTTCTTCACGGGCTAACTGCCCTTCCCGGCGCCCGCTGGTATGGCGCCCATATCGCCTCAAAAGGGGATTGCCCAGAGGCAGAAGCCATTACACACTCAGCCAAACCGCTCACAACCACTGACCCTTAACGCACCTATGGGACGCCAGATGAATAAAGTAGAGATTGCAAAGCTCAACGCCTTGAAAGACCGCGAACCGCATTACGCGCTGGTCGGCACTGTCGACCTGGTTGTCGTTCGCTTTGACAAGGAAGTGTCCGTGTTTTACGGGAGATGCCTCCATCGCGGTGCGCTCATGTCGGATGGCTTTGTTGACGGGAATGACAATCTTATCTGCGGCGTCCACAACTGGGATTACCGGCTGGATACGGGTGTCTCGGAATACAATAATTCCGAAGCGCTTGAAAAGTTCACGTCCTGGGTGAAGGGTGGCAAGATCTATGTCGATAAAGACGAGATCACCGCCTGGGGGGACAAAAACCCGCAGCCGTTCGACCGCGATGCGTATCTCGGCCTCTATGCCGATACGAGCCATGGGACGACCGAAGAACCCTATACCGGTCTCATCCAACAATATGCGCGTGATGGACTTTCCAAAACGGGCCATCACGGTCAGGTCGATGCAATGGGCGTTCCGCGGGTCGATCTCCCAGACTGGGACGACATCCAACTCCTTACCGCGCAGCTTCATCGACCACCGCTTCTGGATGAAGATGATGTCGGGACTGAAGTGGTGATCGGGCCCAATGCGCAAAAGCCGTTGAAACTCGACATTCCTCTCATGGTGTCTGATATGAGCTTTGGTGCTCTATCTGAAACTGCAAAAGTCGCCTTGGCGCGGGGCGCGGAACTTGCCGGGACCGGGATATGTTCAGGTGAAGGCGGTATGTTGCCAGAAGAACAACAGGCCAATTCTCGTTATTTCTATGAGCTTGCGTCCGCCCGTTTCGGCTTTGACTGGGAGAAGCTTGCGAAAGTACAAGCGTTCCATTTTAAAGGCGGCCAGGGTGCCAAGACCGGCACCGGCGGACACTTACCCGGCAACAAAGTGAAGGGGAAAATCGCGGAGGTTCGTGGCCTCAATGAAGGCGAGTCCGCGATATCTCCGCCCCGCTTTCCTGAATGGACGGAAGTGTCCCAGATTAGAGAGTTTGCAGATGAAGTGCGATCCCGCACGGGCGGCATTCCCATCGGCTACAAGCTCTCGGCACAGCACATTGAAAAGGACATAGACGCTGCGCTGGATGTCGGCGTCGACTATGTGATCCTTGATGGACGAGGTGGGGGTACAGGGGCTGCTCCCATTATCTTCCGCGACAATATTTCAGTGCCTACCATTCCAGCTCTTGCTCGTGCGCGCCGACATCTTGATCAATCAGGCCGCAAGGATGTGACACTTGTCATTACCGGCGGTTTACGGAAGCCCGCTGACTTTGTGAAGGCTTTGGCGCTGGGCGCAGATGCCATCGCTGTTTCCAACTCTGCCATGCAGGCCATCGGGTGTATCGCTATGCGGGCGTGCCACACAAATAACTGCCCGGTTGGAATTGCGACACAGAAGCCGCATCTTGTGAACAGGCTCATTGTCGAGAAATCCGCGCACCAGCTGAAGAATTTCTTTGAAGCCTCAACCGACCTCATGAAGGTGATGGCGCGCGCATGCGGCCACTCCCACGTTTCCGGCTTTACAGCAGATGACCTGACAACCTGGAAGCGCGAGATGGCCGACTTGTCCGGCGTCGCCTATGGAGGCGTGAAATAAATATGAGCCAGGATAAAGATATCTCCGCAACACCGCCGGAGGAGCTTGGAGACGCCGTTGCGCTGGCTCATGCTGCTGCGCAGTTTTTGACCAGATCAGCCCGTGCCAATTTGGCGGCAATTCCTGATGACAGCCATTCCAACCTTGGTTGGGACAGCGATGATCAGAGGTTTCTTTCTCAACCGCTACCGGGTGCGAATGGGGATGTTTTCATCACACTCTCTCTAGACCCCTTTGAGCTCGCACTCGTTGACAGTGCGACGGGCACGACAAGCTATCCGCTTGCCGGGCGCTCGCAAGCAGAAGCAAGGGCATGGTTGGACGATACCCTTGGGAGCGTTGCGCTCAAACCTTGTGGGAACACCGAACTTCCCTACGAGCTCCCAGCGGAGGTTGCGGCTGTAAAAGGTTTTTCCGATACGCCGGGCCTCGTCACGCTCAAGACATGGTTTGATTTTGCAAGCAAGGCCCTAGAGACACTCGCTGCTGATCAAGCCGGCCTGACGCCCGGGCCCAGCCCCGTTCGCTGCTGGCCGCATCACTTTGACATTGCGACATATGTCAGCCTGGAAGCGGGGGATGCGGAAACTGCCAGAGGTATTGGCGTTGGGATGTCACCGGGTGATGGCAGCTATGCTCAACCCTATTTCTATGTAAATCCCTGGCCACATCTGGACGCGAGCGCTTTGGCAGATGCCCCGTCGCCTGGACATTGGCATACCAATGGGTTTGTGGGTGCCATCGCGACGGCAACCGAACTCTTATCAGCCGATGAGACAGAAAAAGCCCTCGCCGGTTTCCTGGAGAGGGCTTTTGAGATCGGCCATACCAAATTGATGGGCTAGTAGCCTCTCGCGACCGGACCTTAAAACTTCAGGGAACCGGATTTGATGCGGTCATAGTCCGCCCGCACCATCATGTCGGTCAACTCTTCCAGCTGGACCTTCGGCTCCCATCCGAGTTTCTCTTTTGCCTTGGTGGCATCCCCCAACAGAAGTTCAACTTCCGCAGGGCGGAAAAATTGCGGATCAACGTTCACAATCACCTTGCCTGATTTGGTATCTGTGGCTGTTGTTTTTTCACCTTCACCATCCCATTCAAGGTTGAGATCAAGCGCCTTGGCAGCAGCGGTAATAAAGTCCCGCACCTTTTTCTTTCGTCCTGTCGCCAGCACGTAATCATCTGCTGCATCCTGCTGCAACATGCGCCACATACCCTCGACATAGTCTCCAGCAAAGCCCCAATCGCGCTCCGCTTCAACATTGCCCACGCTCAACACGTCCTGCTCGCCTTGAACAATGCGCGCCAGAGCGAGCGTAACCTTCCGGGTCACAAACTCCGCCCCTCGCAGGGGTGACTCATGATTGAACAGGATGCCAGAGGCCGCGAACATGTCGTAGCTCTCGCGATAATTCACCACGATCCAATGCGCATACAGTTTTGCAACCGCATACGGACTTCTCGGATGGAACGGCGTCTCCTCTGTCTGGGGGGTCTCTTTGACCTTGCCAAACATTTCAGAAGTTGAGGCCTGGTAAAACTTGGCTTTGCCGCCCATGCTTCGCATGACTTCCAGCATGCGCAGCACGCCCATGCCATCTACGTCGCCGGTATAGAGAGGCTGATCGAAGGAGGTTCCAACGAAACTTTGGGCTGCAAGATTGTAGACCTCGTCGGGCGCGATCTTGTTGAGCACGCTTGCAATATTTGAATATTCCAGCAACTCGAACGGGACCACTTCAATGTCAGCGAGCACATCCACTTCTTCAAGGCGGGCCGTATTGAGGCTCGCGCCGCGCCGTTGTGCGCCAAAAACTGTGTACCCTTTGTCCACGAGAAGGCGGGCGAGGTATGCCCCATCCTGTCCCGAGATGCCGGTGATCAATGCCGACTTGCCCATGCTTCTTCCTTCGTGCGTCGCCGTCTCAACGGCCAATTGGCCTCTCATAGCAGGGAAATAATGGCGGCAACAGACCTATATGCGCAAAAGGAACGCTTGAAACATATGGACGTGCCAGGCTGCGACCAGCCTGCGTTGCTCTCCTGCCATTAACCTTTTTCGCCAGTCCCTTGTTCCGCCGCAGTGTCACCTTTGGGCCACCTCAGTGCTGGTGTGCCACGCCTGCTCCAGAGGGAACACGAATGTCGTCGACCAGATCCTGGACATGGGCAGGAGGGGCGCTGGTCATGCGGCTGACGGAGAACGCCACAAGGAAATTCAGCACCATGCCGATAGATCCAATGCCTTCCGGTGATATGCCAAAAAGCCAGTTTTCCGAACTGTTGAGTTCCGGCGACACAAATTTGAAGAACACGATGTAAGCGAATGTGAACAATAGGCCGGTCAACATGCCCGCAATCGCTCCTTCCTTGTTCATTCGTTTAACAAAGATACCCATCAGGATCGCCGGGAAGAGGGACGCCGCCGCAAGGCCGAAGGCAAAGGCAACCACCTGGGCAACGAAGCCCGGCGGATTGATGCCGAGATAACCAGCAACACCAATTGCAACAGCTGCCGCGATACGCGCGTAGAAGAGTTCCTGCCGATCAGTGATCCCTGGCATCAACGTCTTTTTCAAAAGGTCATGAGAGATCGATGTCGACACCACGAGCAAGAGACCTGCCGCTGTCGAGAGAGCTGCTGCAAGTCCGCCTGCTGCAACCAATGCAATCACCCACCCGGGAAGGCTCGCAATCTCCGGGTTGGCGAGCACGAAAATATCTCTGTCCGCATAGACTTCGTTGGAACTGTCTGTCTGCGCGTTTGTCAGCACGCGCTCCCCGTTCTCACCATCTGCCCCAGTGTAAGACGGGCTGCCCTGGAAGGCCGCACCTGCGGCATATTGAATGATGCCATCTTCGTTCTTATCGACCCATCCAATGAGGCCGATATCCTCCCAGTTTTTGAACCAGCCTGGCGCCTCGGAGTATGCCGTGTTGTTGATCGTCTCGATAAAATTGAGGCGCGCAAAAGCGGCAACTGCAGGCGCTGTGGTGTAGAGAAGGGCGATGAAGATGAGGGCATAGCCTGCTGACACACGCGCATCAGATACTTTCGGAACCGTGAAGAAGCGCACGATGACATGGGGCAGTCCTGCAGTACCGACCATCAACGCCATCGTGATGGCGAAGATATCTATCGTCGCCTTTGATCCTTCTGTGTAGGGACTGAAGCCCAGATCCAGCAATGTTTTGTCAAGTTTGGCGAGGACGGAAAGCCCCGACCCATCGGCAACTGTCGCTCCCAAACCCAATTGGGGGACGGGGTTACCGGTGATCAGCAATGAGATGAAAATAGCGGGCACCATATAGGCGAAAATCAGAACGCAATATTGCGCAACCTGGGTATAGGTGATGCCCTTCATGCCACCCAAAACTGCATAAACGAAAACCACCGCCATGCCGACAATCACCCCTGTTGTAATGTCGACTTCGAGAAAGCGCGAAAACACAATGCCGACGCCACGCATTTGGCCTGCGACATAGGTAAAGGAAATGAAGATCAAGCAGATGACAGCGACGATGCGCGCGGCCTTTGAATAGTAGCGCTCACCAATGAAATCCGGGACGGTGAACTGGCCGAATTTTCGCAGATAGGGCGCAAGAAGAAGGGCGAGCAGGACATATCCGCCTGTCCAGCCGAGCAAATAGACAGACCCGTCATAGCCCAAAAACGCGATGATCCCAGCCATGGAAATGAAAGAGGCCGCGCTCATCCAATCTGCGGCCGTTGCCATACCGTTCGCAATAGGGTGCACACCACCGCCAGCTACATAGAACTCCTTGGTGGTTCCAGCGCGGGACCAGATAGCAATACCAATATAGAGCGCGAATGACGCGCCGACGAACAGATAGGTCAACATTGCTGTGCTCATGATCGACCCCTAATCGTCATCGACGCCGAAACGGCGTTCAATACGCTTCATCTGCACGACATAGACAAAAATCAATGCGACGAAGACATAGATGGACCCTTGCTGCGCCCACCAGAAACCAAGTTTGAAACCGAAGAATGCGTACTGATTGAGCGCATCAACAAAAAGGATGGAGAACCCGAAGGATACGACAAACCAGATAACAAGCAGTCCACCTAACAGCTTTAAATTTGCCCGCCAATACAGACGAACAACATCTTCGCGAAGCGTCTCATCATCATGAGACCCGTGAGTTGGGAGATTGCCCCCTTCGTGGTGATATGAATTTTCGGGGCCATCCCCATCAGGCGTCCCGTTTGTCCCAGATCCACTCATAAAAAACCCTCCCCCGCGATTCGATGCACAGGAGAGGGTAAACCGGTTAGACCTAATTCTCATATAGGTCTTTGGCGGATCGCAGACCGATCCTATTTGTATTTGAACAACGGATCGTCCAGATCAATTTGGGGAAGTTCGTCCTTCTCTGCCCAATAGTCCTGAGTGTGCTGCCAATCGGGCTTGTTGCCCCGCTTGGGCAGCAAGTGCATGGACCGCATGAGGTATCCTGGATTGAAGTTTTCTGGATCCATCCATGGCAGAAGCTCCATATCTTCGTCTTCCTCCCGCAAAGCCGGCGTAACGCTTTTCACGCCTTTGGCTTTCATGTGGTTGAGAAGCCGGGCAACAAAATCTCCCAAGATGTCCACCCGCAACGTCCAGCTCGCCCGAAAATAGCCGAAGATCCAGACCAGATTGGGCACGCCTGTGAACATCATGCCGCGATAGGTGACCGTATTTGCAAAGTCGAGCGGCTTGTCATCAATGCTAAACTCGATGTCTCCAAGCACAGAAAGATTGAACCCGGTTGCGGTTACGATGATATCTGCTTCGAGCTCTTTCCCAGATTTGAGAAGAATGCCCTTCTTTGTGAAGCGATCGATCTCATCGGTCTCCATTGAGGCCTTACCAGATTTAATCCCTTCAAAGATGTCACCGTCGGGCACAAACGCAATGCGCTGCCGCCACGGCAGATATTTCGGTGTGAAATGCGTGTCCATATCGAAGTCTGGCCCGAGGCATTCCCTAACGCCTGCAAGGAGTTCCTCTTTCACCACATCTGGTTCATCAAAAGCGCGGCGGGTGAACTCCGCCTGATTATAGAGGATTGCCTTACGGGTGATTTCGTGGATCCAGCTCTCGTCAATGTCCAACACCCGGAGCAAGTCCGCGAGTTCGTTCTCATTGCGTCCGGGGATGAAATAGGTCGGCGACCGTTGCAGCACCGTTACATGGTTGCAATCACCCGCAATGGCTGGAACCAAAGTTGCGGCGGTCGCACCAGAACCAATGACCAGAACGTTCTTGCCGCTATAGTCCAGGTCTTCGGGCCAGGTTTGGGGATGCACAATCTGACCGTCAAAGTCTTCCATGCCGTCCCAGTCCGGCGTGTAGCCTTCGGCATGACGGTAGTAGCCCTGACACATCCACAAAAAGTTAGCTGTGAAATGTACGGCTTCGCCGGTATCTGTCCGCACGCCTTCAAGCCGGTACAACTGGTCCTCAGAGGACCAATTGGCCGACGTGATTTTGTGCCCGTAGCGTATGTGATCGTCCAAATCGTTCTCGTCGATTACCTCCCCCATATAAGTCAGGATCTCTTCAGCACTCGCAATCGGCGCGCCGGTCCAAGGCTTGAATCTGTATCCGAACGTATAGAGATCACTATCTGAGCGAATGCCGGGATAACGATGCATGTGCCATGTGCCACCGAAGCTCTCGAGGCTTTCGAGCACGACAAAACTTTTATCGGGACATTGGTCCTTCAGGTGATAGGCCGCCCCAACCCCTGAAATGCCTGCACCGACGATCAGAACATCAAAATGCTCCGTCTTTTGCGCTGCCGGTCTCACCAGCGTATCTGTCTCCGCCATTCTCCATTTTCCTTTGTTTTTTAATTTTGGTTGGGCAGATAATGGGTGGATTTGCGGGAAAATCACATGAGATATGTCAAAATCGACGCATTCTGTTCGCGCCCTCACAAACATAGGTAGATAGGTCTATTTTCCTAGTCCAGATGGCATTGATGTCTGGGATGTCTGGGATGTCTGGGATGCCTTAGTGGCCTGGCACGTCCTTTGGCGGCCAAGCCTCCTGTCAGAACAAGCAATTGTCATTTCTGGCGAGGGTCTCGTGAACGGAGAACAGCGAGACCCGTGCTAGAAAATCCTCAATGCACCCCCATTTATTGAGAGCCCTGACCCCTCGGAGACAAGATGGCTTCGACACTTGAAAAACATGTCGGTTCACGACTGCGCTATGCCCGAAACGCCAAGAGGTATTCACCCGCTGAAATGGCGTCCCTGTTGTCGGTCAACGAGCCGGTCATCGAGGAAATGGAGGCTGGCGCTGCCGGCTTCAGCTTGCGGTTCCTTGCAGAGGCTGCAGGGGCGCTTGAGGTTCCGCCCAGTTTTTTCCTTGAAGGCTATCATTCAGAGTTAATGGACAATGCTGAAACTGCGCGCAATCGCTCGGAAATCTCTGCAATAGCGGCAAGGATCAGCGAACGTCGGGTTCCATTGTTGTTGAAACTGTCACAGGCGCTGGAAGATTCGTCCGGACTTTGACCCAAGCGCCAGGCTTTGGTCCACACCGCCATACTTCCTCCACAAATCCTCGCGATACCGGGCGGATTATGTCTAGTAGAATAAGAAATATTGGGTTTGTCCTCGTGGTTGCCACAGCTGCGGCCGTCAGTGTGCCCTTTGCAGCGCGCGTGCTCGCTGACAATGTCGGCGAAACCGCAACGCCCCAGTCGCGACCTACTGCGCCTTTTTCCCACGAAAACCTCGTTGAGCAGGCAAAGTCTCTTTCTGAGCGGCGCTATGAGCCCCTTTCCCCAACCAACGAAAATTGGGCGTCCCTTACCTTCGATCAGCACCGGGCGATCCGCTTCAAATCCGATCTCTCCCTGCCACTCTCCCCAGACGATGCTGTTTCCGCACAGCTGCTGCCGCCAGGCCGCGCGCTCAACAATCCCGTGCGTCTCAATCTGGTGGAAGAGGGACGTGTCATTCCCATCCCTTTTGACCCAGCTTTCTTTTCACTCGGCAAGAGTGCTCCAAACTCCCTGGCGGATGTTGGTGGCGACTATTCCGGGTTTCGGCTGCATGGTCCGCTAAACAAACCAGAGACCCAAGATGAGTTTGTTGTCTTCCAAGGCGCCTCCTATTTTCGGGCGCTCGCCGAAGGCCATGTATATGGCCTCTCAGCGCGCGGGCTCGCCATTGATATAGGCGCGGAGAGCGGCGAAGAGTTTCCCGTCTTCACCGAGTTCTGGTTGCAGAGAGAGGCTGTCGCAGACCAGCCGATCACCCTCTATGCGCTGATGGATTCTCCCAGCATCACCGGTGTCTACACCTTCAAAATAATGCCGGGCAAGACGACAGAGATGGATATGTCGGTCGTTTTGTTTCCCCGAAGGGAGCTGAACAATTTTGGGCTGGCACCGCTTACAAGCATGTTCCTATTCGATGACACGAACCGGCACCGCTTCGACGACTTTCGGTCTGGTGCCCATGATTCAGACGGCCTTGCTATCCACAATGGTGCTGGAGAATGGCTGTGGCGTCCGCTAGCCAATCCGCTGGGTGTGCAGGAAAGTGCCTTTGTTGATCGGAACCCGCGTGGCTTTGGCCTTGTGCAGCGTTCTCGCGACTTTGAAGATTTCGGCGACCTGGCCCTCCACTATAATGACCGCCCGACCGCCTGGGTTGAACCCAAGGGCGATTGGGGTAAAGGCTCTGTGACGCTTGTCGAGTTGCCAACTGAGACCGAGACATTCGACAATATCGTTGCTTATTGGCGACCCACCGCACCCTTTCTGAAGGGGGAGCGGTACGAATTCGCCTACGCCCTGTCCTGGCGGAATACTGCTCCAGTCACGAATGATCTCCTGAAAGTGATCAATACACGGATTGGTGCACGACCCCAGGGCGGCAAAATCATGGTAATTGAGTATGATGGGAGCAACATCCCGGACAGAGAGAGCTCTGGCATTCAGGCCGAAGATCTCGTGCCGGAAATTTTCACCAGCAAAGGTCTTGTTCACTATCCGGTTGTCGAACCCAATCCCCACACGGGTGGGGTTCGTCTGACCTTTCAGTATGACCCTCAGGAAGCAAACTCTTCGGAATTTCGGGTTGTACTGCGTCAGGACGGGCAGCGGGTGAGCGAAAAATGGTTGTATAGATGGACACGGTCATGACATCGCCAGCTTGGGAACGGGGGGCACATGAAAGCCTGCCGCCGGAGGCACCTTTGGCGATGCCTGAGCAGTGCTTCGACACACCGTTTCATGACCCTGCCGCACCGGCGTCCCAAGCGCCTGTGCGACCCTTCTTATCTTTTCGCCGCCTTGGCGTGTTTTCGATCGCTCTGGCGACAACACTGGGTCTGCTTTACGAGACCCTCGCAGCGTTCTCAGTAGGTGGCGTCACCCCGTCAGAGGTCGGCATTGCCACTCTCTTTGCAGCAAATTTCTTCTGGATATCCCTGTCAGGCGTGAATGTGGTGTTGGGCTTTCTCGGACGAAACCGCAGATCCACCGCCCCCGCTGCGCCAGACGGCCCGATGAATGTCGCGTTGCTTGTACCTGCCTATAATGAAGATCCCGGCAGAGTGTTTGCCAATGCCAGTGCCATGCTGAAAAGTCTCGATGACACCGGGAGCACCCATTCTTTCTCCCTCTTCGTTCTCAGCGACACGCGAGATGCGGATGCAGCAGAAGAAGAAGTCGCCATGTACATGCGCGCGAAGCGGCTGGTGCCGAACGCGCGTCTGTTCTACCGGCGGCGCACTGGCAATATTGGCCGCAAGGCGGGTAACATTGAAGAATGGTGCCGCCGCTGGGGAGCGGCGTACGAAGCAATGGTCGTACTCGACGCCGACAGCGTGATGGAAGGTCAAACCATCGTGCACCTGGTAGATGAACTGGCCAGTGACCCAACAGCCGGCCTAATTCAAACAGTTCCCCGCCTCATTCAGACCGACACGCTTTTTGGTCGGCTACAACAATTCGCGACAGCAGCCTACGGACAAACGCTGGCGCGTGGCTTTGCATCCTGGTTCGTTGGTGAGAGCAATTATTGGGGACACAACGCCATAATCCGCACGCGGGCGTTTGCTGCGTCTGCGGGCCTGCCCGACCTCAAGGGCAATGGTCCTTTTGGTGGCACGGTTATGAGCCACGATTTTGTCGAAGCTGCCCTTCTGCGCCGTGCTGGATGGAAGGTGCGCCTCCTTCCAGAGCTTGGGGGCAGTTTCGAAGAAACACCGCCGACACTCATCGACCATGTCGTGCGTGATCAGCGATGGTGCCAGGGCAACCTGCAGCATGTTGGCGTCGTTGGGACAGCGGGCCTTCACCCACTCAGCCGCTTCCACCTTGTTCACGGGATCATGGCCTATATGGCAGCGCCCCTATGGCTCTTGTTTATTCTGTTAGGTCTTTTCACAACAGTCGACCCAATGGCGTCGATCTTCGCCGTTGATCACTGGCAGAGCCTGACACGCAGCGTGACGATCAATTCTGACATGACACCCATGCAGTTGATTTTCACTGTGACAATTGGTGTGCTTTTTCTACCCAAGGTGTTGGGCTTTTTGAGCCAGGTATTGGGCCACGACCACGCCCGTTCCTGGGGCGGGCGCGGCCGCCTTACGGTGTCTTTCATTCTTGAGGTTCTCCTCTCTGCCGCAGTTGCGCCGGTCCTGATGGTGCAACAGACACTTGCGGTCATGCGTACACTTGCCGGACAAGAGCAGGGCTGGAACGCGCAACGACGCGATGCGGCGCGCGATAGCTTTGGCAGCTTGCTTCGCATCCATGCGGTCGAAACTGTTCTGGGCCTAGGGCTTCTCTATGGGATAGCCGTCGGTGTCATTACGCTGTGGCTGACGCCGGTTGTCGTCGGCCTTGTCCTGGCAGCACCGCTGTCGAGTCTCCTTGCGCGACGCCCTGCCGCTCTTTTCGACAGTCTCGGATTACTCATCGCCCCTGAGCAACGCGTCACACCTGAAATTGCTGAGTTTGCGGGCCACTTCCACCGCCAGCTGGCCCCGTCCACGACAGTTGCTTCGGCCCCTGAGAACACCACACCTTCTTCGATTGGTGCAGCAGATGTGGTCGTCGCCTCAGCCTGATGCCTGGCTCAAATGGGATGCCGGCAGGGATACCCGCATTAGGTTGCCGTTGGCGCCGTGCGCCATGGCTGACGCTTGAACCAGGATACCGAATAGGCGATTGCGATGAGCAGGGCAAAGCCTGCCAGGTTCACAAGTGCGGCTGACCCAAAACTCCTCCCCAGCTGATCTAGGACAAACCCTGAGAACCGTGCTGCCACCAGGCTGACCAGGAATACAGCCAGCGATTGTTGTCCGACCTTCTGAACAATCAACACAAAGCGTGTCCAAACGACACCACCCTGCAGGCGCTTGCCGCCCTCACCTGCTGCCACCCAGGCAAGATAGGCAAGCGAGAGAAAATGCACATAGCGGAAGAAACCAAAACGCGTCTTGTTGATGAGCACGGCAATCTCACCTCGCCATTCCGCGAAAAGCGGCACAGCATTGTAAGCCTTGTACCAGGCAACAGGTATCGTGAGCACAACAAACACTATAGCCAGAATGACGAGCCACCGGTTTACCGGGGGGGCGGGTAGCCATTTAAGGCCGAAGGCAAAGCCGGTGAAGAAAACAAGCTGCCAGGCAAAGGGGTTGAAGAACCAGGTCCGGTCTGACCAGGGCTCTGCAGGCAGATCCAGAAAATGGAAGTTCGCCGCCAACCAAAGGCCCGCGATCAATAGCCCAGCATAAGCGGGATGGCGCATGCCAAGGGCCATCACGATAGGCACCAGCGCGAGGATGCCCAAATACATCGGCAGAATATCAAAGAGGTTCGGCACATAGGTGAGCGTCAAATAGCCAACAAGATTTTCTGCCGGGCGGTCAAAGAAGTGCTGCAGGTTCAATTTCCTGACATAGAGACCGTCAAAACCACCCAAATGATCAATGGTCACGAGCATCGCAGCAATCGTCAAGAAGACAGCAATATGGGACCAATAGACCTGCCATATCCGATAGACGATACGGGCCGTCCCCATTGACCAGGAATGTTCATTGAACACGCGGCCAAAGGCTATGGCTGAGGCCATGCCAGAACAGAAAACGAATATCTCTGTAGCGTCGGAGAAGCCGAAGCGTGCGGGAATCCACAAGGTCCAGGAATTGCCCGGTACATGGGCAATAAAGATGATGAACATGCCAAGCCCACGGAAAAAATCCAGACGCGGGTCTCTTGGCCGCTTTGATATTGTCGTCACTGTTTGTAAATCCCCATCTCAAACAAATTGTGACGCGTTGATAGCCCGGTCCAGCCGCGTCAGATACCCCTGGTGTCTCTATTCTGTCGCGTTTCCGGACTTTGAAGTGCTTCAACTTCAACTGGAAACGCTCTAAATCCCGGGCCCCTCCATTGAGGAGCCCCCGCTTATTGCACTCTAGCTGACAACAAGTGGCATTTTTTAGGCAGGCAGTGGTGAAGCAACAGCTGGTGCAACACGCGTTCTGCTTGTTTGCTCCGTGGTGGATGACTGCAGACGGGCTGTTGAAAATGCGTCTGACGCGCCGCGGTTCTTCTCTCGATCTGTGAGAAGGAGTTTTGCCTCCTCCATCAAATCGCCCCGCATTGCCGCATCAATTGTCAGACGTTCAAAGACATCGCGTTGCGCATGGCTCCCGCCAACCGCTTGCATGAAGGGCCGCGCGGCGGCCAATTGTCGATAGGCGTCGCGATAATTGCCCTGATAGTAAGCCAATATTCCTTGGGCCGCTGGTACGCCAGAGGTTTTTGCAACCCGGCTCATATCGCACCCTTCATTCGTCGCTGAGACCGCCAGCGTCTCTAGCAGAGACTCCGCTGCTGCTGTGCGTCCGATCCGGGCAAGTGGCATGATGTAATGCAAATCTGCGAAGACGACACAGCCATCCTTAGCTCGCTTTTCGGAAAGATCTGCGAGCTCTTCCCAACGCCCGCCTACAGATACACCTTCAATCTCTAACCGAACTAAAATTGAGGCCGCATTAGAGATGTCACGATAATCATCCGTGTGCTCTGCGCGGATCTTCTGGTCATAGAGATCCAAGACTTCATCGGTTGCGCCAATTGACAACAAGAAGAGTGCCAGGTGCCACCAAACGTGGAACCCGAAATTGTTACAATGCGCCCAGCGATCAGCCTGCCCGCCGAGCCAACCCGCGCCAGCCGTTGCCTGCCCCGTCATGTCGTAAACATGAGCGACCGCGTGAAGTCCCCAGGCATCATCTGATGCCATCTCAAGACCCCGGCGGCCTTGATGTTCTGCAAGCTCATAGTCGCCGAGTTCTTCGGCTGCAAAGGCGTGACAACCCAGGACATAGCCCATCGCCATATGGCTCTCATCATAGGCACTCAGCACGTTTTCAATTGATTGGCGCATGCCCCTGGCATCGCCGAGGATGAACCGAATGGCGTGCCCGAGTTTCAATGCCATTGCATCGCGAGGAGCCCCACCAAGAATGGCATCCATAATTTCAGCAGCCCTTGCGGGGTGACCAAGAAGCCAGGCTTCCAGCGCTTGAATATATTGAGCTTCTCTCGGCGTGCACCCAACCTGAGCGACAGCTTCTTTTGCGTTCACAAGCGCTGCTTGTGAATTGGCAATCAATTCCCGGCGTCCAAGGGTTAGATAAGAGATGCCCTGAAACGCATGCGCGAGCGCGAAATGAGGCGCGTCGGTCAAAACCGCTGACAGATGTTCCGGCGTCTTTGAAGAATGTGCGAGGAACGCACGGGACATGGCATTCCATTGGTCCAGTGCGGTAACACTATTCAGTGTTACGTCACATCCAAATGAGTCTATCTGTGTCATTGGTCACTCTCAGTTTAACGCCGCGTACCCAGCACTAGCCGTAGCACCAATTTGACGAGAATTTCTACACTCATGAGGCGTTGTTCACTTGCATTTGAGACGTCGCGATGAAAAGCGTGTGTTAAACCATCAGCCGTACACGGAGAAGTGATAAGCCGCCCAGAAATTGCCTTATTGCCGGAGCTTTGTGCCTAAAAAGCGCCATCATACGCACGACGCCCAATGCGACACGCAAGAAGCGTAAACGTGTCGCGGGTAAGTGCCGCAGCTGCCTCCTGCTCGAGTGTTTGCACATCATCAATCCAGACACCCGCTCCGCCCATCGCCCTCGCGACTGCCGGGAAGTCTGTGCCATCGAAATCAACACCTTGATTGGCCCGGCCCATTGCCCGTTGTTTCAACTCGATAAGACCCAGGCTCTCATCGACCATTACTGTGATGATGAGTGGAAGTTTCAGGTCGCGGATTGTTGCAAGTTCACCCAGGATCATCTCAAGGCCTGCATCCCCCAGAACTGATGCGACTGGCACATCTGGTGCGCAGAGCTTGTACCCGGCTGCAATTGGGACAGCGCATCCCATCGTGCAGAGCGCAGATGACTGCAGCAGCGTGCGAGGGGCGTGGCTGGTCCATTTTTGCGACAGTAAAATCCGGTGGGCGCCACTGTCTGTTGTCATCACGGTGGTCTCAGGCAAGGCCCTGCGCAAAGCATCGAATGCGTGGCCCGGTGTAAACGTGTCGCCAGTGCTCGAAAATGCTGACGCTAACTCAGCCCGTGCCGTGTCTGCAGCGCCATCGACCCAGGTTTCACAAGGCTTTGCGCCCGAAAGAGCCGCCAACGCGCTGGAAATAGTCGTTAGATAGGTTTCTGAGACCCGATGCATACCGTGGGTTCTGATCACGGGTGCTATCTCAACAACATGTGTCTCCGCCGCCCAGGGGTTGCGCCACCCCACCCGCATCTCAATAGGGTCATATCCCAGAAGGAAAATGAGATCGGATTGTTTGATCAGGGGCATCAACACCTTGTCAGCCTTGGGCGACAGGCCTGCTCCGCCGATCACAAGCGGATGGTCCTCATCAATCAGACCTTTGCCCTTATAGGTCGTGATGAGCGGAATATTGTATTTCTCGCAAAATGCCTGAATTGCCGGTCCAGCCCCTTCGTTCACCGCATCCACACCAGCAATAGCAAGGGGCTTCTTCGCGCTCTGAAGTGCCTCGATTGCACTCGTCAGCATGAGGGCGTCCGGCGCGCCTGGCACCGGCACTGGTGATGGTGCGTGGGGGGGTTCAGACGAAATTTCCTCAGCCACACTGATGGGTACATCAATATGAACCGGCCCCGGCTGGCCTTCTGTGGCTATAAGAAGCGCTTTTTCAATCATCGCCCCCACAGCGCCCGGCGCTGCGCAGAAGCTCGCCTTAACAATGGGCCGCAACAGTGCTTGATGGTCAAAGACCTGATGGGTGTACGTTTCGGCTTCAGAGGCATCGACGCGCCCCGTCAGGAAGATGAGCGGCACTTTGTCCTGGTGGGCGTTTGCCACTACGTTTACTGCATTAGCGACGCCTGGGCCAAGGGTCGCAACAAGAATGCCCGGCGCACCTGTGGCGTGCCATGCGCCTTCGGCCATGAAGCCTGCCGGGTTCTCGTGCTTGGTCAGCACGAAACGTATGCCTTCGGACGTCAGTGCATCCACCAGGGCCAACACTTCGCCACCCGGAATGCCAAAGGCAGTTCGGCACCCTGCGCCCTGCAGGTGATGAGCAATAATTTCAGCGCCGGTCTTCATGTCTTTTTGCTTTCTGTAACGCCTGCCGCATTCAGCCGAGCAATATCTTCCTTTGAAAGGCCCAGCTTTTCCGTCAAAACATTGCTCGTGTCTGCACCGCGTGTCGGCGGGGACCGTTCATACCTGACAGGGTTTTTGCTTAGTTTCAGCGGATTGCCGATGAGCGAAACCGAGCCATCGCCAGACGCTTGGTGTGGCATCTCGATCTGCATCTCACGGTGCTGCACATGACGGTCTGCAAAGACACCCGGAATGGTATTGATCGGTCCACAGGGCACCCCCGCGTCTTCCAGCAGAGATATCCACTCTGCAGCTGGTTTTTGTCTCGTCAGGTCCTGCAGGGTTGGGATAAGGATTTCTCGATGATGGACACGATCGGTGTTCCGCGCAAAACGCGCATCAGCTGAGAGATGCGGCGCGCCCGCGACGGTGCAAAATTTCGCAAACTGCCCATCATTGCCAACCGCAAGAATGAATGCGTGATCGGATGCTGGAAAGGTCTCATAAGGAACAATGGTCGGGTGACCATTCCCCAGCGGCACGGGTGTTTCTCCGGACACGAGATAGGACACACCTTGATTGACCAGCCAGGCGATTTGACTGTCCAGCAAGGAGATGTCGATGTGTTGACCGGCGCCGCTTTTATGGCGCGCTTCCAACGCAGACAGAATGCCCACCGTCGCGTACATGCCGCACATGACATCAGCGATGCCCACGCCCACTTTCATCGGCCCGGTACTTTGCGGATGATCCAAAGGATCACCGGTGATGCTCATGATCCCGCCCATGCCCTGGATCAAAAAATCATAGCCCGCGCGGGGCGCGTATGGTCCGGTCTGGCCAAAGCCTGAGATGGAACAATAGATCAGGCGGTCATTGCGCTTGGATAGGGTTTCATAGTCCAGGCCATATCGCTTCAGGTCGCCTACTTTGAAATTCTCAACAAGAATGTCTGCTGTATCTGCAAGCTGGCGAATGAGTTCGCGCCCTTCTTCGCTCGCCAGATTGATCGCCACCGATTTCTTGTTGCGGTTGGACGAGAGGTAATAGGCGCTTTCTTCGGTGTCGTTGCCCTTCGCGTCTTTCAAGAAAGGGGGACCCCAGGTTCTTGTATCATCACCTTTTCCTGGCCGTTCAATTTTGATGACCTCTGCCCCAAGGTCACCCAAAAGCTGCGTGGATGTTGGCCCCGCAAGAATGCGAGAGAGATCGAGCACTGTGAGACCTGTGAGAGCCCCTGCTTTCAGGCCTGGTGGGTGTTGCTTAATCATGGTTATCGTCTTTAAGGTTTTTGTGCATTCTACCAACCGTGAAGGTCGGTCAGAATTTCCCAGCTGCGCTCGATCCAGGCTGCGCGATAGATGTGACCGCCTTCGTGGAGGCAAAGCTCCAATATCGCACTGCCGCAGGCTGAGCGGCGCTCGCATTGGAAATGCTCTGTTTGCGTCACGACGGGCTTTTCCGCCTCGCACGCACCCTGCGTTTGCCACAGACTAAAGCTCTCATAGGTGTTTCCCTGTCTGTACAGACCTCCTGCGATAGAACGTCCTGCAAGTGGAAAAGTACCATCTTTCCGACCGTGATAGTGCATCAGGTTGGGCATCTCACTTGGACATTTATCCGGAAGAGGATCCCAGAAAGTCCCTGCGATTGGAGCAAAGCCTGCGAATTCCGCACCCATATAGCAGGACAGGTTCCAAACCATGGACGCTCCCATGGAGAACCCAGCGGCCATAATTTTGTTTCTTGGCACGCCAAACCGGTCCTCTACATCATCCAGAATCTCGGACACATAGGTAAGTTCGTTGCGCGCCCGCGCCGGAGATCCCCGATAAGACCAGGTACCGCCGAGGCCGTTTGCTGCGATAACCGCAATATTGAGCCTGTCACTCAGGTTTCTGAGGCTGGTATTGCGCATCACCCCGGCCGACGACCCTTTCCATCCATGGAAGAACAGCACCGCACCGTCCGGGGTAGAAGCTCCTTCGCCTCTAGGCAGGTAGATTCTGTAGTCCCCAGAACCGACAATACAGTCAGCCTCCGACGTTCCACATGCCAACGCCCCGCCTTGCACGGCAAAGCCAGCAACTGCACAAACTATAAGCAGAATGGGTGCGATCAACCGGTACACCTGACCCTCAGAAGAACATTATGGTGGGGTTATTAGGTAGCCTATCCTGCGTTCACGAACACATGACGTATTTGAGAGCATAACTGAACACCCACCGCTCCTTATCTGTTGCACAAGCAAAGTAAAACTCAATAGTCTTTGAAGATCCAAGCGCCTAGACGCGCGGACGAAAGTTGGGGAAAGCTGGGGGGAATATGGAATTTGCTGAAATGGTGATGGCGGCCTTGCGCATGTATGTGCTGGTGGGCATCGGCGTGGCTGCCCTGTTTCTCTTCATCGGCATTGACCGGATCGACGAAGACGCGCGCGGCGCATACCTCTTCCGTCCCCTCTTGATCCCCGCTCTCGTTAGCTTGTGGCCTTTGGTCGTGCTTCGCTGGGTGCGCCTGGAACTTAAGAG